>JAAZOO010000286.1 GCA_012797715.1 Geobacteraceae bacterium
GAGGAGGCTGCCGGTTTGGTGCGCGAATGCGGCTCCCGGGCGCTGTATGTCCCTGCTGACGTATCCAATGCCGCAGAGGTGGACCACTGGATAGGGGAAACGGTCCGGGAGCTGGGGTGTCCGGACCTGCTCGTCAATAACGCAGGGATCGGCCGCCGCGCCCCCTTTCTGGAACTTGCCGCGGAGGATTTCGACCGGGTAGTGGCGGTGAATCTGCGCGGCACCTTCCTCTGCTCCCAGTCCGTTGCCCGCCGCATGGTGGAGAGGGGGAGGGGGGGCGCCATTGTGAATATCGCCTCCACCCGCGCTTTCATGTCCGAACCCGGTACCGAGGCGTACACCGCATCAAAGGGGGGGATCGTGTCCCTTACCCACGCCATGGCCATCAGCATCGGTCCGCACGGCATTCGGGTCAACTGCATCAGCCCCGGATGGATCGAGACGCGTGACTGGCAGTATTCCCGGTGTTGCGAAGAACCGTTCCATTCGGAGAGGGACCGTTCCCAGCATCCGGTGGGCCGGGTGGGCCGGCCCCGGGATATCGCGGACGCATGCCTGTTCCTGGCCGAATCGGCGGGCTTCATCACCGGTCAGAACCTGGTCGTGGATGGCGGCATGACGGTGAAGATGAATCTACGAGGAATGAGAAAAGGGGGCGCCGAAGGAGGCGCAGGCCTCGTTATCCCCGCGCTCTTTCCAGGGCCTTCTGCACGAAGGGATACACGGTTTCCGCAATGATGCGGTACCCCTCCTCCGTGGGATGGATGCCGTCTGCCCGGTTGAGGCCCGGAACACCCGCCACCCCTTCCAGGAACAGGGGGATCAGGATGATTCCCTCCTCTTCCGCAATCTCGGGGTAGGCCCGGGCAAAAAGCTCGTCGTAGTCCCCCTTGCGGGGCTTCAGGTTTCTCATCCCGGCCAGCACGACCGTCACCCCCTGTTGCGACAGTTCCCGGACGATGGCGCGGATATTCCCTTTCATTTCCTGCGGGGGGACGTTGCGCAGCCCGTCATTGGTGCCGGTCTGGAGAATGACGATATCCGGTTGCAGCTCCAGAATCCGGCCAACGCGCTCCAGGGCCTCGCCGCTCTTCTCCCCGTTTATCCCTGCGTTCACCACCCGGAACGCATGGCCGGCGTCCCGAAGCTTCCGTTCCAGGAGAGCCGGGTAGGAGTCTTCCGCAGCAACGCCGAACCCGGCGGTCAGGCTGTCACCGACCGCAACGATTGTTCCCTCGGCGCGGCATTCCCCCTCTGCCCGCCATGAATGATGACACCTTCCGTTATGCATGGTACCGTTCCCCTTGCGATGTATTTTCACTGTCGCAAAGGTATTCGCATCCCTGTGCCGTGTCAAGGAGATGATGCGCCCGCGGGAGATGATTTGTCCCGTCCGGGCCGTTGACGCACCGCCTGTCGGAGGAATCGCAATGAAACATGCACGTATGGTTTTCTTCTTCGTTCTCTTTCTGGTCTCCGCCGGGCGGGGGCATGCCCTGGAGACGTCCGCCCATCGGCAGCTGGTAGTATCCGTTACCGGCTCGTGGGATGATTCCCGTGCCGAGGTGTACCGTTTCGAGGGAACGGCCGGCGAGTGGAAGATGGTGGGCCGGGGGGTGCCGGCGGTCGTGGGGGAGAAGGGGCTCGCCTGGGATCCGGAGGCTGCGGAACGCGATGGGGAGCGTGCCCCGAAACGGGAGGGGGACCGCCGCGCTCCGGCCGGGAGATTCGACCTCTCCGGCGCCATGGGCTTTGCGTCTTCCCGCCCCCCCGCCGTTGACGTTCCTTTCCGGGAAATCAGAACCGGAACGCACTGTGTGGATGATCCCGCATCCGTCTGGTACAACCGCATCGTCGACGAGGACGAGGTCCCCGGATACCACGGGGGGATGTGGAAATCGTCGGAGCGCATGTGGATGGAAACCGGGGTGTACCGTCTTCTCCTTCTGGTGGGATACAACACGCGGGACCCGAAACCGGGGAATGGCAGCTGTATCTTCATCCACATCTGGCGGGGGGAGGGGCGGGCAACGGCAGGTTGCACCGCCATGGCGGTACAGGACCTGGAAGAGCTGCTGCTGTGGCTCTCACCGGAGAAGCGTCCCGAGCTTGTGCAGCTTCCCCGCGATGCCTACCGTCGGCTGTGGCGGAGATGGGGACTGCCTGCGCCGGACTTTCTGGAGGGAGCGGACCCTGTCTGCCGCCGCACTCCCTGATGCCTGAATGCGTGGCGATGGGAATGGCGACATCACGTGCATATTGAGACGTATTCTGTCCCATCGATCGCGTATCGTGTCTCCACTATACAGGAAAGGTATGCCCCATGCCCCTCATGATTTACAGCAGCAACCGCATGGAAAACCTCGTTGATGCCCTGGCCGGCGTTGTGGGGAAACCCCTGTCGTCACCCTTCACTCCCGAAGTGATCGTGGTGCAGAGCAAGGGGTTGCAGCGCTGGCTGGCCATGGAGCTTTCCCGTCGTTTCGGCGTCTGGGCAAACGGCGACTTCCCGTTCCCCAATTCCATGGTCTGGCGGCTGTTTCAGGCAGTGCTGCCGGACGTGCCCGATACCTCGCCTTTTTCTCCCGGGATCCTCACCTGGAGAATCGCCGCCCTGCTCCCCCGCTTCCTGGAACGTGAGGAGTTCTCCCAACTGCAGCAGTATCTTGCGGGGGACAGGGACGGCCTGAAGCTCTTCCAGCTCTCCGGAAAGATAGCGGACACCTTCGACCAGTATACGCTGTTCCGGCCGGACATGGTCCGGCAGTGGGAAGAGGGGAGGGGCGGCGACTGGCAGGAGATTCTCTGGAGGGAGGTCGCCTCTGCCGGAGGAGGAAAACACCGGGCGCGCATCCGGGAGGAATTCCACAGGAAGATCGCCGACCCGGCCGCGGCAGTGGGTCCCGTCCCGGAGAGGATATCCCTGTTCGGTATTTCCAGTCTGCCGCCCTACCATGTGGAGGTTTTCGCCGCCATCTCCCGCTTCACCGAGGTCAACGTCTTCATCCTGAGCCCCACCCGCGAGTACTGGGCGGATATCGTTCCCGCAAAAAAGCAGGCATTCCGCCCCCCGGAGGAGCGTGCCCTTCTCACCGAGGGGAACCCGCTTCTCGCCTCCCTCGGCACCCTGGGACGGGACTTTTCCCATCTGTTGCTGGAATGCGGGGAACCGGAAGCGGGGAGCCGGGATCTCTATGGGGACCCGGGGTGCGGCTCGCTCCTGAAGGCCGTTCAATCGGACATCCTGAACCTGCGGGGAGCGGAACAGGGCCGGGAACGGCTCACGCCGTCCCCGGACGACACCTCCATCCGGATCCATTCCTGCCACAGCCCCATGCGGGAGATGGAGGTCCTCTTCGACTCCCTCCTTTCCATGCTGGATGAAATTCCCGGCCTGAACCCCCGGGATATCGTCGTCATGACCCCTGACATTGAAACCTATGCGCCGTACATATCCGCGGTCTTCGAAGGGTGCCGGGACCCTTCGCGCAGAATACCGTTCTCCATTGCCGACAGGAGCCTTGCGAAGGAAGGGAGAATCGCCCCGGTCCTTCTGAAGCTGCTGGAGCTTCCCGGCAGCCGCCTTACCGTTGCCCAGGTCCTGGATATCCTGGAGTCCCCCTCTGTCAGCGGCAGGTTCGAGCTGGATGCCTCCCAACTGGAAACGGTCCGTTCCTGGATGGAGGAGACGCGGGTGCGGTGGGGGATGGACGAAGGGGACAGGGCCCGCTTCGGCCTCCCTTCCTACCGGGAGAACAGCTGGAGATGGGGCATTGACCGGCTCCTCCTCGGTTATGCCATGCCCGGGGAAACGGGCGGCATCTTCAACGGCATCCTCCCCTGCGACGGCATCGAGGGGACGCGCGCCGGAACCCTCGGCGCTTTTCTCCAGTTCGTGAGCAGGATACGGAGCTGTGCCGGGCGCCTGGAGGGTCCCCGCCCGCTCACGGCATGGCGGGACGAAATCAGGGCGCTGCTCGATGATTTCTTCCAGGCGGACGACGAGTCGGCCCATGAACGTGCCGCCGTGTCATCCATCGTGGAGGCCATGGGCGACCTGGAAGAGAGCGCCGGCTTCACGGAGCCTGTGGGGATTTCCGTGATACGCGCATGGCTCTCCGGCCTCTTTGCACGGGAAGTGAGGGGGCTCGGCTTTATGACCGGAGGGGTGACCTTCTGCGAGATGCTCCCCATGCGGAGCATACCGTTCCGTGTGGTGGCGCTGGTGGGGATGAACGACGGCGCCTTCCCCCGGCAGTCCCGGCCGCCCGCATTCGACCGCATTGCGGCACATCCCCGCCGCGGAGACCGCTCCCTGCGCGACGAGGATCGCTACCTGTTTCTGGAATCGCTGCTGTCGGCCCGCGACCGCCTCCATATCAGCTACGTGGGCCGGAGCATCAGGGACAACAGCGAGATACCGCCGTCGATCCTGGTGAGCGACCTGCTGGACTATATCGGCACGGCATTCCCGGCGCCCGGGCATGACCCGGCCGGATATCTCGTGACGGTGCACAGGCTGCAGGCCTTCAGCAGGGACTACTTCCAGGAGGGGTCGCCCCTCTTCAGCTATTCCAAAGAAAACTGCGATGCGCTGGAACAGAGGCGGGGCAAGCCATGGCAGGCGGCGGAATTCATTTCGGCACCCCTTCCCCCGCCTCCGGACGAGTGGAAGGATATCCCGCTGTCCCGGCTCCTTCGCTTCTTCACCAATCCCGCGCGGTTTTTTCTGGAGAACCGGCTGGGGATCCGCCTCGAGGAGGCTGCCGAGCCTCTGGAGGAACGGGAGCCTTTCCACGTGGGGGGACTTGAGGAGTACCAGTTGAAACAGGAGCTCGTGGAGCATGCTCTCCAAGGAGGCGACGTGAACGAGCTCTTCCCCGCGGCCCGGTGCCGGGGGGTGCTCCCTCCGGCACGGCACGGTGAAACGGTATTCAGCGCTATCGCAGCCCATGCCGCGGGCTTTGCCGAATCGGTGAAACAGCGGTTTGCCGGGCACCGTCTCCTGCCGCCTCTGGACTTCACGATTTCCATAGGGGAATTCAGCCTCAGCGGAAGGCTTGACAACATCCGGGCCGAGCGCATGGTGCGCTGCCGCTGCGCCAGGCTGAAAGCGAAGGACGTGGTGCGGACCTGGATAGAGCACCTGGTCCTGAACTGCCTGAAGGAGAGCGGGTATCCCCGGGAGAGCGTGCTGATCATGGAGGACGGGTCACGGACATTCGGCTGCGTGGCGGAGCCGTCGGAGCTCCTTTCCGACATCCTGGGCCTGTACTGGGAGGGTATGTCCACGCCGCTGCGCTTCTTTCCCGAATCATCCCTGGCCTGCGCCCACAAACAGGAGTGGAATGTCGAACGGGCACGGAAAAAGTGGGAAAAGGGTTTCAACGGGGTCCCGGGCGAAGGGGATGACCCCTGCTTCCGGCTCTGTTTCGGCGAGGTGGACCCCTTTACGGAAGATTTCCTGCGGGTGTCCGGAATCCTGCTGACGCCCCTTCTCCGGCACCTGGTAGAGGACTGAATCATGAATGAACTGGATACCCTGAACGTGGAACTGTCCGGGACCAACCTCATCGAGGCCAGCGCAGTCACGGGAAAGACCTATGCCATCGCGTGCCTCTACCTGCGTCTCCTCATCGAGAAGGGGCTGACCCCTGACCGGATTCTCGTGGTCACGTTCACCGAGGCGGCCACCGAAGAGCTGAGGGGAAGAATCCGCAGCCGCATCCGGGAGGCGCTCCATGTCTTCGCCGGCACGGCGACGGACGACCCCTTCCTGCGGGCTCTCTCCGCCAACACCAACGGCAGGGGGCCCGGTCGGGACGCGGCCGTGGATATCCTGAACAGGGCCATATCCGCCTTCGACACCGCTTCCATTTTCACCATCCATGCATTCTGTCTGCGCGCGCTCCAGGACAACGCCTTTGAAAGCGGCTCCCTCTATGATACGGAACTGGTCACCGACCCTTCGCGCCTGGTGCAGGAAACGGTGGACGATTTCTGGCGCATGAAATTCTTCGGAGATCGGGAGCCGCTGCTGAAAGCCGTCCTGGGTGAAAAATGCTCTCCGGAGACCTTTGCCGCCTTTGCCGGGAAAATGCTCCAAAACCCGAAGGTGAAGATACTCCCCGACCTGGGCGCGCGTGACGAGGCTGCTGTCCGGCGTGACTGCCGCGAGTCATTCGAAGAGGTCAGGAAGTGCTGGAAAGAGAGGAGGGCTGAAATCGTCCACCTCCTGGAGAACGACACGGGACTGAGCAGGAACGAAAAGACGTACCGGAAGGACCTTCTGCCCCCCCTCTTCGACGGCATGGACGCCTTCACGGGGGGTGACAATCCCTGTGACCTGTTCTTCGGCTTCGGCAAGTTCTGCACCTCGGGCATCATCAAGGGGAAGAAGCCCACAGGCACCGCACCCCGGCATCCCTTTTTCGATGCCTGCGAGCGGCTCAAGCAGCTGGTGGAGGAGCGGCTCCTCCTCCTGAAGTGGGAACTGCTGGAGTTTTGCCGGGAGCGGCTTCCCCTGCGCAAGAGGGAGGCCAACATCCGCTTCTTCAGCGACCTTCTCAATGATCTGCATGCCGCACTGTACGGCGTGAGCGGAGACGCCCTGGCCCGATGCCTGCGGGACAGGTACCAGGCCGCTCTTATCGATGAGTTCCAGGATACCGACCCGGTGCAGTACGACATCTTCCACGCCCTATTCCACCGGCCGGAAACTCCCCTCTTCCTCATAGGTGACCCGAAACAGGCCATCTACAGCTTCCGCGGCGCCGACATCTTCGCCTATATGGAAGCATCCCGCCGCGTCGACAGGGACAGGCTCTTCACCCTCACGAGCAACTGGCGTTCCACGCCCGCCCTCCTTCGTGCCTTCAACACGCTCTTCGACAATGGGAGGAAGCCGTTCATCTTCGATGAGATACCCTATCACCCCATCTCCAGCGGCAAGCCGGAGCCCGGGACCGTTCTCATTCTCAAAGGGAACGACGGCGCCCCCCTCCAGGTCTGGACCGTGCCGACCGGCGAGGGAGGAAAACCGCTGGGCGTGGGCACGGCCAGCGACGCCGTCCAAGTCTCCGTGGCCGCCGAAATAGCGCGGCTGATGGGGGAGGGGGCGTCCGGGAGGGCGTGTATCGAGGAACGCGGCAACGGCCGCGTCACGGAGCGTCCGATCACACCGGGAGACATTGCGGTCATCGTGCGGAGCCACCGCCAGGCGGGCCTGATCCAGGAGGCATTGAGGGGAGCGGGCATCCCCAGTGTCATGCGGAGTGATGAGACCATTTTCGCCACCCGGGAGGC
>JAAZOO010000287.1 GCA_012797715.1 Geobacteraceae bacterium
AACCATGGATAAACTCTGGTTGAGAGGGGGCTTCCCCCGGTCCTTCCTCGCCGACTCGGATACGGACAGCGCTGCCTGGCGGGAGGGTTTCATACGCACCTTCCTTGAACGGGACATCCCCCAGCTGGGCATAACTATCCCTTCCGCCGCGATGCGCCGTTTCTGGACAATGCTTGCCCACTACCACGGGCAGATATGGAACGCGTCGGAACTCGCCCGCTCCATGGGGCTTACCGACAAAACTGTCCGATCCTACCTCGACATACTCAGCGGCACCTACATGGCAAGGCAACTCCAGCCATGGTACGAGAACATCAGGAAACGGCAGGTCAAGGCGCCGAAGATCTACCTCCGCGATACGGGCTTGCTCCATTCGCTGCTCGGCATCACCGATCAGCAAAACCTTTTCGGCCACCCCCGGGTAGGCGCCTCCTGGGAAGGCTTCGCCATCGAGCAGGTGCTCATGTCCGCCAGACCGCCGGAGGCATACTTCTGGGCCACCCACAGCGGCGCCGAGATCGATCTCTTCTTCCTTCACCGGGGAAAAAGGTACGGCTTCGAAGCAAAGTTTAGCGAAACCCCCGGCGCCACAAAATCCATGCGCGCCGCAATGGAATCCCTCAACCTCCACCATCTCTGGATAATCCACCCCGGCACTCAGGCCTACCCCATCGATAACGACATCGACGCACTACCCCTGAAGGAAGTGTCGGGAATCTTTTCGGCCGAATAAGACGGCTCGAACCAGTATTTCTTCTTTCTTCCTTATGTTCTCGTAACGTGAGGGCCGCGCGGGGTTCCACTCCCCCGGGCAGCCACGCTGCGGATCACACCCAATAAAGATGGTTTCAGGTTCCAGAGTTCAAAGGTTCAAGGGGGAAAACAGAAGATCGTTGATTTCGAGCTTCCTCTTTGGCCTTAGACCCGCAACGCGCAACCCGGAACCCGCAACGGTCTTCTCTTTAATGAACCCCTGAAACCTCTTTCCGCGTTCCCCTAGCTCCGCCTTCTAAGTGACAGACTGTTGTCACTTAGATTCGGTATAATCAACAAAACAGGACGGCTTCTGCCGGGGCAGGGCTTTCCGACAACCATGATTCCCTCGCCCATTTCCCTTGAATTTGAAAAGGCAAAGGGGTAAAAAGGTTATGAAGCATGATCTAAAATACAACTGGTGGCCCAGGCCGCCATCCAACCTCCGGCAGCAGAAAAAAATGCGCCAGTCTCCGCAGCGTTGATAAACATCTGAGCCATAATTCATCGGTGAAATGGAGGTTTTCGTCATGCTGTGTGACATTTGTTCTAATCAACCACCGACGTCCTTCAGACGGAGTATCCAGGGGACACGCATCCGGGGAGCAAGTCGTGAGTGCACAACTCTATTACAGGTACTGGGGAAAAGCTGAAAAGGGAGCAACAATCCATCATTTGCTACCTTATCACTGTCTGGATGTGGCAGCAGTGGCAGACGTCTTCCTGAAAGATAACACTTTGATGGTGCGCCGCTTGGCAGATATATCTGGCCTTGGCCAGGAGATAATACGTGGGTGGGTAATCCAAGGTCAAGCATACCATGATATCGGTAAGTTCTCCGAAAGCTTCCAGAGCCTCAGGCCCGATCTATTGGAAATGCTGCGGGGAATAGGAAGCATCCGCTCCTATACTGTTCGGCACGATAGTCTTGGATTCCTGCTGTGGCAACAGGAACTGTGCGATGTGAGTAACCTGACGAACTGGTTCGGCGTATCGTGCGATGAAACAAACGGCAGGCAGTGGTGTCGTACTCTAGCGGATTTCGGAAAGGCGGTCACGGGACATCATGGTTCACCACCTAGACTGGTTGGTCTCAACAACCTTCCCCTGCGTGTATCAGCCCATTTTAGCGATACGGACATAGCGGCAGCCAAGCAATTCTGCGCGGATTCTGCAACCGTATTGAGTAAAGCAGGGCAAAACCGCGTCTCACCTTCCTACTCAACCCAGCTGAAAGCCGGAATGAGAAAGGTATCATGGCTCATAGCTGGACTTTCGGTGTTCTGTGACTGGGTAGGTTCGAACAGCGAATGGTTTCCCTTCATGAGCACACCAATGGACCTGAAGATTTACTGGAACAACCACGCAATACCTGCCGCCGAAAGAGCATTGAGCAAGATAGGGATGGGAACCTCGACCTTTCCAGAAGGCACCAAGGTCTTTGCGGATATCTTTGAGACCATTCGCGAGCCAAGTCCAATGCAGCGATATGTTTCAGACTGTCCGATACCGCAAGAAGCACAGCTTCTTATCATCGAGGACGTGACGGGATCCGGCAAGACGGAGTCCGCCATGTTCGCTGCACAACGCCTTATGTCTGCGAGACTGGCGAATGGGTTCTTCATCGCCCTGCCAACGATGGCTACCTCAAATGCCATGTACGAACGAATGACAAATACCTATCGCAGGTTATTTAGCGATAGAGCCCGCCCTTCCCTCATCCTTTCTCACAGCGCACGTCATCTTTCTGATGCGTTTGCAGATTCAATCGCCTTTCTTGCCGAAGACGGCCCAGGGCGTG
>JAAZOO010000288.1 GCA_012797715.1 Geobacteraceae bacterium
CCCTCGCTCTGGTCCGTTCCGGCGGATGCCAGGGCGGAGGTATGGGTTCCGTTCCAGACCCGGCGCGGCTGTCCCATGGGATGCACCTACTGCTCCACCCCCCTCCTGGAAGGGACCGTTATGAGAAAACGCCTGATCGGAACCGTGGTCGAGGGGATTGCCCGCCATGCGGCGGCCGGCTTCAGGCACTTCTACTGTGTCGACAACACCTTCAATCTTCCGCCACGGTACGCGAAGGATCTCTGCGCGTCCCTCGCCTCAGCCGGTCTCGGAATCCGCTTTCATTGCATCCTCTATCCCGGTTTCGTGGACGAAGACCTGGTGCGAAAAATGGCGGAAGCCGGCTGCATCGAGGCGAGCCTCGGGTTCGAAAGCGGCTCTCCCGCCCTGCTGCGGAATCTCAACAAGAAGTACGAAGTGGAACAGGTGCGGACCGCCTCGGAACTGCTCGGGAAGTACGGCATCCGCAGGACAGGCTTTCTTCTGCTGGGGGGACCGGGCGAGACGAGAGAATCGGTTCGTGAGAGCCTGGAATTCGCCGAATCCCTCCGCATGGAAGCGCTGAAAGTCACCGTGGGAATCCGGATCTACCCCGGAACGGCACTGGAAAAGACGGCTCGTGAAGAAGGTGTGATTGCAGAAGGGGACGATCTGCTCTACCCCCGATTCTACGTGGCGCGCGGACTTGAAGAGTGGATCGGACCTGCCGTACGCCAGTGGATGAGCGGCCGACCTGACTGTGCCGTATGACGGGGGAATGATACTGGGGCGCGCAGGCACTCTTTCCCTTCAGGGAATCCCGGTGAACCGGAAATGGAAAGCGGATGCGGCGGGCAGCTTGCCGGCCGACGGCGGCAAAGGGCACGTTCATCACCCTGGCAACGCGCTTCACCACCTCCGGCACTGCCCATCCCAACCCTCTCGTTCCTGGCGTATCCCTTCTTTCTCTATTTTCCGGATGAGCACTCACACCTACAGAACAAGTAAACCTAAAACCGGCAGTTGGAGGTATCCGCAGAGAGCGACTCTGTCGTATTTCGTTGCTGCTTTTAGCGAAATGGAGCGGCAACAGCCGATACTGTCCGAACCCCAAGGGTGAGTGTATCGGCTGTAGTGAAATAAGCTTAGAGCAGCACAAAGACGGCAATCGGAGAGAACGAAGGATGCCTCCAACTGCCGAATCTATGGTAAATCTCCGGAATTTTTCTCGCCACCGGAGGCACGGCCCCCATCAGTCGGAATACTTTACATTTTCTGTGCACGCCGCCCTAGAGGTGAACAATACCATTCGTAATATCGGAACCTTGCAACACGTCGTACAAAATTTGCATGAGTGCTTGTTGCACCGTGAAGCGTCGATTGGAGCATTAACCTGGAAGGATATCCCATCATTCCACAGGAAACCGGACCGACAAACAATGCGGGCAACCATCGACTCCCTCGTGAAATTCAGCAGACCAAATCCGCTATGACGGGGGAACAGACAGAATACGGAAAGGGAGGGAAGGATCCCATCCTTCCTTACGCGCGGCTTTCCCCAGAGATGTCGAAAAAACTTACATTTTTGCAAACAATTTATGTGCAAAAGGAGGAACCATGATCACGAACTGTTCATTCCGGAGAGACGGCTCAAAAAAGAGGTGTGCACGCATTCCTGCCTTCGGCCTCACCCTCGCGCTGACTGCTTTGCCTATCCTCAGCGGCTGCGAACGCACGGCGCAGCCGCAGCTCGATCTGAAATCGGAGTACCAAGCGGTGTTCCTTTCCAACGGGCAGACATTCATCGGCAAGCTGAAGGGCGCGGGAACCGATTACCCCCTCCTTTCCGACGTGTTCTACATTCAGAGCCAGGTGAACAAGGAAACCCAGCAGGTATCGAACATCCTGGTGAAGCGGGGCAAGGAATGGCACAGCCCTGAATTCATGTACATCAACGCCAGACACATCCTGGCAATCGAGCCGGTGAAATCGGACTCGCAGGTTGCCAAGCTGATTCGTGAAGCAGGAAGCATGACCGGAGGCACGAAAGAAGGAGGATCCCCATGAACGGAAACTCTACGCACGACCGGAGCCCTATCCGGAGGATACGGGTTCCGGTTTTCCTCGGTGTTCTTTTCCTTTCAATCGCGACGTCTTTCGCGGATGACGTCACCTGGAACGGCGGCACGGGGTTCTGGAACGTGAATACCAACTGGAGCCCCAATACGGTTCCGAACGGCACGGCATACAATGTCTTCATCGACGGCGGCAAGACGGGCGTCACGTCCTACGTCAACCTCACCACCGGCGCATCTATCGGCAATCTCACCCTTGACACCGGCGACACCCTGGACATAAACAACAACGGTGGACTGACCATCGCCGGCCCCACCGTGGCCAACAACGGCACTCTAAAGCTCAGTTCCACCGGCGGCGCCACCGATCTGCGCATCTCCGGATCCGTTACCTTTGCGGGCAGCGGCACGCTCACCCTTGGGGGCAACAGCAACAACCGCGTGTTCGGTCTGGAAGCCACGCCCACCGC
>JAAZOO010000289.1 GCA_012797715.1 Geobacteraceae bacterium
GCCGCGGAAAGATCCTGCCGACACACGAGATTGTATCCGGCAACCCCTCCCCACAGTTTCGAGCTGTCGGGATAGATTCCCAACCCCTGGTCGAGAACTTTCTTGAGAGCCCGGCATTTTCTCTTTTTGAACGCGTCCGAGGCCGCGTTTTCATAATAGGCACGATCCCGCACCGTCTTCGGCCTCGACGGGGGAGCCGCGGGGTTCCCGGGGGGGGCAGGGTTCTGAGACGTTGGCGGCGGCAGGACGGAATCCGGCCGGTTGAAGGTTTCCTGCTGCGGGGCAACGGGTACCGGCGATACGGGGGACACGAGTGATGAAGGCAGGATCTTGTGCCTGAAGAAGTAGAGGGACCCCAGGGCCAGGGCCAGCACCAGGGCCGGGATTCCGTACCGGAGCCATGGACGCCTCCCGGCAACGGGCGTCGGCACGGGTTCCCCACGCGGAGGCTCTTCCGCTTCCGCGATCACGCGGTGTCCGCACTCGCCGCAGAAGAGATCCCCCTCCTGGAGCGGGCTGCCGCACTGTCTGCAGGAATCCGTGCTTCGGCTCATTCGTTGCCTCCTCTCCCGGGAAGCGGTTGCCGCAGGGGCGTTCCGCACCGGGTGCAGAACTTCTTGCCGGATGCCATCACGGCGTTGCACCCGGGACAGGGGATCCCGCTCGTTTCCGGTCCGGAGGGCGTCGAAGGCACAGGTGCGGGAGGAACCCTCACGGTGTCCCGGGTCTCCACACCATCCGCCGTCTCCACTATCTTTGCGCCGCAATTGGGACAGAATTTGGCAGGCGGCTGAAGCCGTGAACCGCATTCGGGACAGCACTCAGGGGATGGGCACCCGTCGGCGACAACCGGCGGCCGCTCCGGAGGAAGGAGCCCCGCAAGCACCCTTTCGTGCAGCAGGTCCGCCGTGACATCACCCAGCTTCACGGTGAAACCGCTTTTCGAAATGCCGGTGAATTCCAGAAGCCACAGGCTGCCGATCCCCCGCATGGCGGCCATGTGCTGGAAATCCCAGTCGTCTTCCCTTTCGCTGCGGACCGCCCGGCGCCGTGTGGACAGGGCGAAGAACCCGCTGCACCCTGCCAGCAGGGTGCAGGCGGTGTGGAAACGGGGAGAGGGCGCGAAGAGAGTCCCTTGCTGCGTCAGCATCCCCTGGTGGGCAAGGGATCCGAGCCCGATGTTCAATTCCTCGGGATCCAGGCTCAGACGAACGGGAGAGATGAGCTGCGCCCTCTGCGCCATCCAGCGGAGATCGGTACCGCGCAGGTTCCGCTGCCAGCAGCACACCAGATCCTCCAGGTCGAACCGTGGCACGGCAGGCATCCTTCGCTGCATGGCGGAACGGAGGGCCTCCTCCTGGAAAAAATCCACAATGGCAGAAAGCGTTGCGAACCCCTTGCGGTCCAGGGTGAGAGCGAAGGCGTCCGTCACCGCAGCATCATGAATGGAGACGGCCGTTTCCATGATTTCCGTCAGAGCGGCTCCGTGCACCGGCCACACGATGCGGTGCCACATGCCGCCGTCTCTGCGGTGCACGGCAAAGCGCGGATCACCCGTTGCGCCGAACAACCAGGTGACGTCAGGTTCACCGGGCGGCACATGGAGCAGGCCCAGAATGATATCCGGCCTGCCGATGCGCCGGATCGCCTCGCGGATATCCGGCGTGTCCTCTATGGCCGAGGCATCCGGGGATGCCGGGCCGGATCCCTGCAAGCGCAGGAATGGCGACCCGTGCCTCGGTTCCACGCCCGTCCGGCGCAGTATCTCTGCAATCTCCGAGGCGGTCAGGTTCCACCGATCCGGCTGGGGCGGTCTCGTCTTCTCGTCGGCCTCCATCATTGCATCCACCTTTTCCTGCCCATGAACGGGCATGTTCGTGACCCGCTACGTCTCCCCTGAAGACGGCAGTCGGAGTCGTCCGAAGAGAACGGCTTTGGCCTGATTCGTTGCTGCTCCTTGCGAAATGGAGCGTCAACAGCCGATAGTGTCCGAACCCGCAGGGTGAGTGAATCGGCTGGAGCGAAATGAGCCTGGAGCAGAAGAAGAAGGCCATCCGGAGTGAAGGAAGGATGACTTCAACTGCCGAATCTAGGCTATTGTCCCTCCGGGTCCCACGGCCCGAAGGGTGATTTGATAAGATCCGTGGCCGAATACTGCTTCATGGGCTTTAACGGCTCAACGGCTTCGCCGCGCCGGATCCGATCCCGCACCTCGAGCCAGGTGTCCAGCTGTTCCTGGTCCACCCTGTTGCGCACCAGGATGTGTTCCTGGTGCTTGAGGGCGGCAAAGCGGTCTTCCCCTTCCGGAACCTCCAGGGTGCGGACCCTCCTCCCCAGTTCCTCCCGGAAGGCGTCGGAGTCGGGGGCGCCCCAGGTCTCTTCCTTCACCATCTCCCCGTACGGCACGGATTCCACGTCCTGTATGCGCTCACTCCACCCTTCCATCTCCGCGGACCTGATCTTGTCATCCAGACGCCTGAACACGGGATCCGCGGCCCGGTGGGCTTCCAGCCTTTCGGAAAACTCACGGTCAGCGGGTTCAGGAACGGGGAGTGAAGGACCAGCGTGCGGCGGGGTCCCCCAGCCGGTGATCCTACCCTTTTCATCCCGGGCCGGCATGCGGGCCACGAGATCATCGTACAGCTTCCTCGCTTCCGGAGTTTTCAGGGTATCCCGCTCCGTTATTCCCATCCGTTGCATGAGGTCCGCCTCCTGCCGCATCTGCTGCCGGCCGGCCGCCAGGTCCGCCCCTCCGGGCACGGGGTCGCCGTCCGCGGCAAAGGCCTGTCGCTGCTCAGGTTGGGTGAGCGGATCAGCGGCGTGCCGCACGACCTGATCCCTCCCCACTTCCACGCCGGAGGTCCGCAGCCCCTCCTTCTGCGCATCCCATACCTTCCCCCCCCCGTCCAGGGATTGCTGGGCGCCTTGCCTCCCTGCCTCGTGAATATCCTTGAAGAATTTGTCATAGTCCCCGTCGTAGTACCGGTCAACGGCACTCTGGATATCCTTGGGCTTTCCGGTCCGTGAAGCCTCCAGGGTCTTCTCGAAGCCCTCCGGAGAGTTCAGCTTGGAGGTGTCCACATTCTCGGGTTTCCAGTTGGCCGGATCCTTCTCCTTCGGGGAGTACTCTCCCATCCTGTCGAAATGCTTGGAAACCTCCCGCGCGGTCTCGCCGTCCCGGTACCTGTCACCCGTTGCGGGGCGCTCTTTCAGGATAGTGGCAATCATATTGTGCTCGTCGGCCCGGTGCATGGCGATGCCGGTAGGTGACCTCTCCACTTTGCCATCGAGACCGCCGGACCAGCCCATCTCTCCGCCAAGGGTCGTCTTCCCGGCTTCGGGGTGCTCCACGACCCTTCCCTCCTGCTGGTGTGCGCGGAACGAGAGGTACTCCTCATCGCTCCCCGGCGTGAACTTGACCTTGGTCTTTCTCGTGTAGTCGCCGATGTCCTCCCCCAGACGCCGGGCAGCCTCCTCGTTGATGGCATCCCTGGTGTGGCCGGCCGCCAGCTTCTGCACCTGGTCGGGGTCCAGCTGCCTCTCCTTGACCAGGCCGCGGTCAAGGACGGTCGTGAGATCGGTGTCGCCCGGCACCTTGGGTTTGGCCGGATCAACCGGCTCCATGCCCCCCCCGGGGCTCCAGGTATGCCTGATGACCGGACTGCCGCCTTCCCGGCCGTCCGGCGTTTCTCCACCCAGGAGCGCCCCCATGCGCCGCACCCGCTCCGCCCCCTCGCCCACTCCGGCCCTGATGATATCCTGGTGCGTTCGCACAGCCCGTTCCGCAGTGTCAGGATCGATTCTCCCTTCCGCAACCATCCCCTTGAATTTTTCGTAATCCCGGGCCAGCATGCGGGCCGCATGGCGATCCGCACCCGCCTGGTCCCCGGCCTTCCTGGCCTCCAGCATCGCTTTATAGTCTTCGTGGAATTCGTTCTTCTTCACGTAATAGCTGTTCTCCAGGTCCAGCAGGTTCTTTTCCTTCACATCGGCAACCGGTATCTCCAGAGGACCCCGTCGGGGATCGTCCACCACGAGCCTGGTCACGCCGTCCTTGTCGACCGTCACCCCCTTGACCTCCACCGCGTGCCCCGCACGCAAATCCGGGTCATTCATGGAGGCGACGATCCTTTCCCCCCTGTCGAGGCGTTCCTTGATGGTCCGGAGATGTTCCCCGTTCTCCAGATCAATCGTGCCGGTCTTTTTCGTCTGTGCCCGCTCCTTATCAAAGTCCGGAGATCTCTCCAGGGCATCCCCCAGCCGGTCCCGCCGCAGCCCTCCCTCCTGTTCGCCGATGATTCTCCCGCTGTCGTCCCGCAGATGACCCAGCAGGTCCTTCATGCGGGTCTCGGCCTCATCGTACGACTGCCCCGTCACCTTGGAAATCACCGCAACCGTGCAGTCCTTTGGCGCCACCTGCGGCTGGAACACCTCTCCATCCAGCCCGCTTCGCCGGTACTTGTTCAGGGAATCCGTCTGGTTGTCGAGATCGATGTCATAGACGCCGTCCGGGCTCCTGTCCCCCACCCGTCTCCCGTCCGGACGCAGCGGCGGTTTTTTCCCTTCGTAGTCTCCGCCCAGCTCGGAGCTGTCACGCGGCCTTTGCAAGCCGTCCTCCGACTCCGAGGATGCCCGTGCCCGGCGCAGCCGTGTTTCCCCATCGGCATCCCCATCTCCATGACCCTCACCTCGGGTCAGGCCGCGGACTTTTTCCCGCAGCCTCTGCACATCATCCTTGGCATCCCAGACGTCCAGGCCCATGTCCACGTAATCGCCGATGCCCTGCGC
>JAAZOO010000290.1 GCA_012797715.1 Geobacteraceae bacterium
CGCCGTCGCCGCGGGCCGGCCGGGTGTACGCCGAGTGGCCCAATGAGCAGGACAGCACCGCCGTTCCCGCAAACAGTTCCCTGGTGGGAGGACACTTCGTGCACGGAAACTATCTCCCGGATATGCGGTTTTCCATCGATGCCGGACATGATTTCATGGCTCCCGTTGAATTCACGTCGGTGAAGGGAACTCCGGCGGAGAGCATCCGCTTCCAGTGGCGCGCCATTCCCACGGCAACCGGGTACTTCGCCGTTGCCATGGGACATGACCAGAAGACCGGAACCACCATTCTGTGGAGTTCCAGCGAGCTTTTCGAACCCGGCTACGCCCTGATGGATTACCTGCCCGAGGACGAGGTGCGGTGCCTGATCCGGGAAAAAGTGGTCATGAGCCCGTCCGTGACCCGGTGTGCGATCCCCCGCGGCGTGTTCAAGGACGCCGAGGGCGGCATCCTCCAGTTCATTGCCTACGGGGACGAGCTGAATATCTCCTATCCGCCGAGGGACCCGAAAAAACCGGTGGATCCCATCTGGACGGTGAAGGCGCGACGCAAGTCGACCGGGATGCTCCCCCTGGTGGCTGTGGACGACGCAGGAATAGGAACCGAGGAGGCTGACGACGGAGGGCGCGATTCCCGCACAGTGCCCTCCCCCGAGAGAGAGGAAGGGATTTCTCCCGGCAAGGTGCTGCGGGGAATCATCGGGTTCTGACGTCATGCCCGCGTCTGCTGAGAGCCTGTTTCAAGGGAACGATGTTTCCCACGCCTTCGCAGGTTTTCACCGCGAAGAATATCCGTAACGGCCTGGGGAAAGCCGCATTCGTCACCAAGGGGCGACGGGTGCGGCTTTCCTCGTTTATACGGCATTGTTCCGTTTTTCCGTATTCCAGCCTGTCACAAAGGGGGTGCACTCATGTTCGAACCGCGGCGCATTCTGGTTCCCACCGACCTTTCCGAGCATTCGGACAGGGCTCTTCGTCGGGCATTCGATATTGCGAGACAGTTCGGCGCCGAGCTGCTGATCCTCCATGTGGTGAGAGACCCTGTCCAGTTCTGCACTGTCGACTTCTGCGTCAGTGAGAGCCTGATGAAAGAGGTAACCGCCCAGATGCTGGATCAGGCCCGTCACGCCGTCAGGTATCAGGTGGCGAGGTTTCTGAGCATGGGAGATATTTCCCTGTCCACCCATATCACGGTCGGCACCCCCCATGAAATGATTCTGAAAGAGGCGGAGGAGAAAGGAGTGGACCTGATAGTCCTTTCAACCCATGGCGCAACCGATCTCTCCCGGCACCTGATGGGGAGTGTGGCGCGGCATGTGCTCCTGGGAGCCGGGTGTCAGGTTCTGGTGGTGAAGTAGGCATCCCCGGGAGGGTGCAGGGAGGAGACGAGAATTCCGATGCGGCGCTCTGGAAAAAGGCGGGTTTTCCTCTCGTCGAAAAAGTTCCTGAACAGTGTCTTCCAGGCCATTCCGGACCTCATTTCCATTGTGGATCGGGAGTTCCGGATCGTGTTCAGCAACTGGAAAGGGGAGCGGGATCCCATCGCGCCCGGACCGGGCAAAAGGAGCGGACACTGTTATGAGTTCTACTATCCGGGACGGACGGAACAGTGCGACCCCTGCCACCTGCGTGATGTGTTCCGGACGGGAAAGCCCCTCGTAACGGAGAAATACATTCCCCGCACGGGCTTTGTGGAGATCCATTCCTTTCCCCTGTTTGATGAACAGGGGACCGTGGTCATGGCCGGTGAGTATCTGCGCGACATCAACGAACGGCGTCTCGCGGAAGATGCTCTTCACGAAAAGAACCAGATGCTGGAGTCCATCATCAACTCTTCGCCTCTGGCTATCATTGTCATGAATTCCGGCCTGCAGGTCACGCTCTGGAACCCGGAGGCGGAAAAGATGTTCGGCTGGACACGGGATGAGGTCGTGGGCACGCCCTATCCCATCGTGTCCGAGGATCGCCGGGATGAGCTGATGGCCAACGTGCGCGAATTGCACGAGGGCCGTTCAAAGCGTTTCCTGGAAACGGAACGCATGCACAGGGACGGTACGCTCATCGACGTGAGCCTCTCCACGGCGCCCGTCTTGAACAGCGAAGGGAAGACCATCGGCTACATGGCCATGTTCGCCGATATCCGGGAGCGGAAGCGGGCCCAGGAGGCGCTTCGCCAATCGGAGGCCAACTATCGGACCATCTTTGACGCCGCCAATGACGCGACCTTTGTCTTCGACCCGGAAAACGGCGCCATGCTGGACGTGAACCTGAAGATGTGCGAGATGTACGGCTATTCCCGGGAAGAGGTCCTGCGCCTGAATGTGGAGGCCCTGAGCGCCGGAGTGCCCCCCTATACCTATAACGACGTGCTGAAAAAGATATGGAAAACCAGGTACGACAAATCCCACATGTTCGAGTGGCTGGCCAAGGACAGTTCGGGGAGGTTGTTCTGGATAGAAGTGAATATGAAGGGCGCGGTCATCGGAGGGGAGTACCGGGTGCTGGCGGTGTGCAGGGACATCGGGGAGCGCAAGGCGGCCGAGGAGGAAAACCGGAAGATGCAGGAGCGGCTGCGCCAGATGGACAAGATGGCGGCCATCGGCACCCTTGCCTCCGGCATTGCCCACGAAATAAACAACCCCAACAATTTCATTCTGTCCAACGCCCAGTTCATTTCGGATATCTGGCCGGATATCAACAGAATCCTCACCTCGTACGCGGAAGAAAACGGCGAGTTTTTCCTGGGAAAGCTCCGTTTTTCAGAGGCAGCCGCCTATCTTCCGAAAATGCTGGAAGGCCTGGTGGACGGTTCCTACCGCATTAACGGCATCGTTACGGGGTTGAAGGATTTCGCGCGCCAGGAAAAGACGCGGCTGGACCAGGCGGTGGATATCAACAGGGTCATCGAGGCGGCCCTTACCATGCTCCAGAACCAGATACAGAAACACACGGATACCTTCCAGTGCATCCTCGCGGAGAACCTTCCGCCGGTACAGGGGAGCTTCCAGCAGCTGGAGCAGGTAATCGTCAACCTGACCATGAACGCCCTGCAATCCCTGAAGAACAGGGAATCGGGGGTGTGCATCAGCACCTCCTTTGCCCGCTCCATCGGCCACATAATCATCACGGTGCGGGACGAAGGGGAGGGGATGACGGACGAGATCCGCCAGGCCATCTTCGACCCGTTCTTTACCACCCGGCTCGACAGCGGCGGCACCGGTCTGGGGCTTTCCATCTGCTTCAGCATCGTCAAGGAACATGGCGGTATCATCGAATGCGAATCGGAGCCGGGAAAGGGCTCGACCTTTCTTGTCAGGCTCCCGGTCCATCGCCAGGGAAAGGGAGGGAAAGGATCTCCATGACAAAGACCACCACATTCCCCGTCCTGCTCGTGGATGACGAGCAGCATATTCTGGTTGCGTCGGAATCCGTGCTCCGCTTCGCCGGCATCAGGGACGTGAGCAGCGTTGACGACAGCCGCCGGGTCCTCCCGCTCCTGGAAAAGGGGGGCATCGGCGTCGTGGTGCTCGACCTGTTCATGCCGTACGTCTCCGGCAGGGAACTGCTGGATACCATGAGCCGCGAGTACCCTCATATCCCGGTCATTGTCATGACCGCGGCCGACGAGGTGGACACCGCAGTGGATTGCATGAAGGCGGGAGCGTTCGATTACCTGGTGAAGCCGGTGGAGAATGCCCGGCTCATCTCCAGCGTGAAACGGGCGCTGGAGATATGCAGCCTGAAGAACCAGGTGACGCAGCTTCGGGACCACCTCCTTTCCAACCGGCTCAAACATCCCGAGGCCTTTTCCTCCATCGTCACCACCAGCCCCAAGATGTCGGCGGTCTTCCAGTACTGCGAGGTCATCGCGGAATCGCAGCAGCCCGTGATCATCATCGGCGAAACCGGAGTCGGAAAGGAGCTGGTTGCACGGGCCATCCACGAGCTGAGCGGCGTTGACGGCAAGTTCGTTCCCGTGAATATCGCGGGCCTGGACGACACCATGTTTTCCGACACCCTGTTCGGCCACAAAAAAGGGGCGTTCACGGGCGCGGAAAAGGCCCGCAGCGGCCTCATCGCCCAGGCTGCCGGGGGGACTCTTTTCCTGGACGAGATTGGTGACCTGTCGGAAGCGTCCCAGGTGAAGCTGTTGCGCCTGTTGCAGGAGCAGGAGTACTACCCGGTCGGTTCCGACATCCCTCTCGTGAGCGATGCGCGCATCGTTGCCGCCACCAACCGGGACCTGCGCCAGATGACACTGTCCAGGACGTTCCGGAACGATCTCTATTTCCGCCTCTGTTCCCATCAGGTATGTATCCCCCCTCTGCGGGAACGGCGGGAAGATATTCCCGTTCTCCTCGACTTCTTCTTCAGGGCGGCGGCCCAGATCTTCAGAAAGAGCACGCCCAGCTATCCTCCCGAACTGGTGACCCTCCTCTCCAGCTATGATTTTCCCGGAAACATCCGCGAGATGAAGTCCCTGGTGTTCGATGCCGTGGCCCGGCATGTCTCGGGTGTCCTTTCCCTTGAACGTTTCCGCCAGGTTATCGGCAGCATGCCGGCGCCCGCCGGTACCGAGACCCTCCTTTCCCAGAGGCTCAACGACTGGCTGCTCCAATCCGGGGGCCGCTTTCCCAAGGTGCGCGAGGTGGAGGAGTTGCTGATCGACGAGGCCATGAAGCTTGCCAAGGGAAATCAGGGGATTGCGGCCTCCCTTCTCGGTTTTACCCGCCAGACACTCAATAAGCGCCTCAAGGTCAGGAAGGAAAGGGGAGGGTAATACCCCTCCCCTTCCTCTCACCTTCCTCTCTCCTTTCGAACCGTTTCCTCCGCGTCCCCACCACCCTGTCCCTTTGTCCTCTC
>JAAZOO010000291.1 GCA_012797715.1 Geobacteraceae bacterium
AACGGCCAGATCTTGTCGACGAAATTGAACAGCCAGCCCGGCTGCTGCTTGTCATTGACGATGCCGTTGCCCGCGTAGGTAATCCGGGCATCGGCCACCTGGGAGGAGCTTATCATGTTCTCGTGATTGATATCCTTGGGCCGCACCACCCCTTCGAGAATCATAATCTGCTCCTCATTATTGACCTTGACGCTTCTCTGCCCCTGGATTCGCAGGTAGCCGTTGGGGAGCACATCCGTCACCCGCGCCGTTATGGTGGCCTTCAAAACGTCCTTTCGCGAGGTGGATCCGCTTCCATCATAGCTTGAGCTGGTATTTGCCTTGACCAGGGCATTCAGATCCAGCTTGTCCGCCAGCGCCGTTGTTTCCACTCCCATGAAATTGGGGATGGATGCGGAGATTCCGGTTTCCCGCTTGGTGCCCGTGTTGGCCTGCTTGCTGGCGCTGGCCTCCTCCACGATGAGCACGGTCACGATATCGCCTCTCCGCCGTGCCTTGAAGTCATCCACGAGGCTGACCGAATTCTCCTGCCAGAGAGAGCCGTTTTCATACCGGGGCTGGGGAGCGGGGATATGCTCCTCGAATGATTGCCGCGGCATCTCCACCTGGGGGTAGACACACCCCGAAGCAAGGAGCGCAATAATCGCGATAGCTGACTTTCTCATGATAAGACCTCATTTACGTCGTTCGTCGGAAAACCGTCCTTCGTCGTTCGTCGATCTTTTGACGCTCAACGCTCGACGGGTTTTCAGAAATCCACCGCCACCGTGCCGGAATCAACCACCCGTGCATGGATATCCTTCCGGGAAGAGAGGTTCTCCACAAGGACGGTATCTCCCTCGGCTCCGGCACCCTTTGCCTTGCCCGCTGCGGTAACGCGCAGCGAGCCGTTTTCTGCGATGATGGTCACAAGCTGTCCGTACTTCACCAGCGGCACTTTTTCCAGAAAATCGCCGCGGATCGGCATGTTTCCGCGAACGGCAACCCTGACCTTCTTTCCTATCACCTGATCCAGCTCCCGGCAGACCTTTCCGGGAGCCGAGGCGATATCACGCTTCTGCAGCGCCACATCCCCTTCCCCGATGACCTCTCCCCGCTCGAGAGGACGCAGGGAGACCACCATTCCGGCAAGGGCTTCAACTTCCACGGGAATGCTCAAGTTCTTGACAATCTGGCCATCGACACGGACGACCAGCCCCAGCAGAGACTTGCCCCACCCTTCCCACTGCCGGGAAACGATGAACTCATAGGTGACGTTTCCGGACGGAACCGTCATATCCCCGGTGGCGCCGATCTTTTTTATCCTGATTTCCATGCCCGCGTCTTTCGTCCTGTCGAGGAGGAAAGAACTGACGGCATCCCTGATTGCCTTCTCCTTCAGAACCGTTCCAGTGCTTCTCCCCTGGGCGGCGCCGCACGGCGCCACCAGGCACAGCATCACGAAAATGAACAGGACACCCGCGGCACATCTTTTCATACCCGACCCTCCGGCCAACCCGCCTTATCTCCTCAGGTTGTTGGCCTGCTGCAGCATCTCGTCCGCGGCCTGAACCGCCTTGGAATTGACCTCGTAGGCCCGCTGGCCGACAATCATGCTTACCATCTCTTCCATCACGCTCACGTTGCTCATTTCCAGGAACCCCTGGCTGAGAGTGCCGATGCCGTTCTGCCCTGCGGTTCCGGTGGTTGCGTCCCCGGATGCGTCGGTGACCTGGTACAGGTTCCGCCCCATGCTGGAGAGCCCCGCGGGGTTCGGGAAGGTGGCGAGCTGGAGCGTTGCTATCGTGGTCGTTCCGGTCTGCCCGGACTGAACGACCGATACCGTACCGTCACTGCCGATGTTGATCTTCGTCGTGTTGTTGGGTATGACCACCTCGGGGAGCAGGGGGTATCCTTCCGATGTGACGACGCGACCCTGACCGTCCCTCTTGAAGGATCCGGCTCGTGTGTACGCGGTCGTCCCGTCCGGCATCTGGACCTGGAAGAACCCTTCTCCCTCAATGGCCACATCCAGCTCGTTGCCGCTCTGGGTTATGTTGCCCGCGGTGAATATCTTGGTCACCGATGCCGGCGTCACACCGAGACCGATCTGGATCCCCGCCGTCTGGGTGGAATTGGTGGAAGGGGATCCGGTAGTCTTGACGTTCTGGTACATCACGTCCTGGAAGTCGGCGCGGCTTTTCTTGAAGCCTGCCGTATTCACGTTCGCCAGATTGTTGGCTATCACGTCGATGTTCAACTGCTGGGCCTGCATCCCCGACGCCGCCGTCCATAGTGCCCGTATCATGCATGAACCTCCTTCATCGGGCGACCGGCCGGTCGCCCCTCCAGGTTTGCGCTTTTTTCTGCAACTCTTGCCCTTTGCCCTCTTTCTTACACCTTCCCCAGCTCGTTGACCGCCTTGCCGGTGAGCGTGTCGTAGTTCTGGATCGCCTTCTGGCAGGCCTCATACCCGCGTGTCGTCTCGATGATCCGCGCCATTTCCTCTATGGTGTTGACATTGGAACCCTCAAGGCTTCCCTGGATGACGGAGGTTTTCGTCGCGGGTTGGCCGGCGGCGCCCTCTTCACGGGGCATGAACAGGCCGTTGCCCACCATTTTCAGAGCGTAGGGCTTGGGAAAATCCACCACATCAATGGCTCCCGCCTCGATCCCCTCCACGAATATCTTCCCTTGGGCATCAAAGGAGACGCTGCTGCCGTTGATGACGATAGGTCCTCCCCGGCCCAACACTTCGCGGCCGTCAGCGGTGACCAGCGTGCCGTTCCCGTCAAGCCTGAAATTCCCCTGGCGCGTGTACGCCTTTCCTTCCGGGGTGTTCACCACGAAAAAACCGTCCCCATCCAAGGCGAGATCCAGTGTATTCCCGGTCTTATGCAGGGGCCCGGGCGAGAAGTCGATACCGTACTGTTCCGAGACGAGCAAGGGAGTGTCGGCGGCCCCTGGCTGTGCGCCCTCCTCCCCCATCCCCGCGAGAATGCTCTCGAACTGGATCGACCCCTTTTTGAAGCCGGTCGTGTTGCTGTTGGCAAGGTTGTTCGCCAGCACATCCATGCGCTTCATGGAGGCAAGCCCGCCCGAAAGCGCCGCGTATATTCCGCTGTTCATATCCGGTCCCCCTGTTTTCCCCTACCCTGCCAGGCTCTTCATCTTCACCTTGAGGCGGATGACCGCCTGGCTGTGCAACTGGGAGATGCGTGATTCGGTGAGACCCAGCACCTCCCCGATCTCCTTCAGGTTCAGCTCCTCATAGTAGTAGAGGGTGATGACAATCCGCTCCTTTTCCGGAAGGGACTCGATTGCCTCGCCCAGGGAACGGAGGAGCTGCTTTGCCATCATCTGGTTCTGCGGATTTTCCGTCCCGTTATCGGAGAGAAAGTTGAGGAAACCGAAGGTGCCGCCGTCGTCATCCTCCTGGAAATCATCCAGACTCATGAAGGAGAGGGAGTGCACCTCCTCGATGAGCTGAAAGTATTTTTCCAGATCCATGCCCATGGCCTGAGCCACCTCTTCGCTGCTCGGATTTCGCCCCAATTTCTGCTCAAGCAGCGCAAACTCTTGTTCCAGTCTCTTGTATTTCTACCGCAATGTCCTGGGAAGCCAATCCTGGGCGCGCAGTTCGTCCATGATCGAACCCATGATGCGTTTCTCTGCGAAAGTCTTGAACTGGATGCCTCGGCTCGGGTCGAAACGCTCCGCCGCCGTGATAAGGCCCACAACAGCCACGCTCAGCAGGTCCTGCTGGTCCAGGTGCGGAGGCAGTTTCGCCGAAATCCTGCCGACCAGGTATTTCACCAGCGGAAGATGTGACATGATGAGTTCATCCCTGTTCTGGAGGGGGCTGAACCGATTCTCGGCACCGTATGCTTTCGCAAGATTATTCATAACGACTCCGTTTTGTAATCCGTGACAATCAGGCACTCGGGATAGTGGCCTCACGCCAAAGGCTTCCCTGATTTACTCAGTCGACCCCCAAGACGAGTTCGGCCACTTTTTTGCCGGTTGCCGCTTCAATGTCCTCAGGCACACGTTGACCTTTCGTGAAGTAGGAAAGGGGAACTTTCTTTTCAAGATGCAGGTTGATAATCGACCCGAACGAGCTGCTTTCGTCCAGCTTGGTGAAGAGAAGCCTCTTTACGGGCAGCACGCTGAAACTGTCGACGATTGAGCGCAGCTCCCGTTCGCGGGTTGTAGCCGCAACACAGAGATGGATCTCGATCGCGGAAGCGGACGAAAGCATTTCCCGCAGAGACTGTATCGTCTCGCTGTCCCTCGGGCTTCTGCCGACGGTGTCTATCAGGATGAGATCCTTGTCTTCGTGAAGCGCAATGGCCTTTTCCAGCTCCTTCTGCGTTGATGCCACTTCCAGCGGCACTCCCATGATGCGCGAGTAGGTCTTCAACTGCTCAACGGCGCCGACACGGAACGTGTCGAGGGTGACCAGGGCGATCTTCGCCTTTCGCGCAACCGTGAAGTGGGCCGCGAGCTTGGCGATGGTGGTGGTCTTTCCCACGCCGGTGGGCCCGACAAGGGCGACAATTCTCGGTCCGCCTTTTTTCAGCTTGATGGGACCGCTGCACTTCACGCTGGTCTCAACGGCATCCTTCAACCTCCTGCCGAGGTCTCCAGCAGTATCACCCTGACTTTCCATGGTTTTAACCTTCTGGACCAGGGCAACGATGGCGTTCTCCCCGACCCCCGCATCGTGAAGTGCGGAGGATATCCGGCCCAGGGAGCCGGAGTCCGCTTCCGGGCGGTTCTCTCCCTCCTCCTGGAGAATTTCCTCCCCAG
>JAAZOO010000292.1 GCA_012797715.1 Geobacteraceae bacterium
ACCTTGCCCACCGAGGCTCCGGCGCCCGCGCCGACGCTTCCCTGGCGGCACTCTTCCGCGGAAGCGTTCCGGCATGCCCGGTACCCCATTTCCTCATCCGGCCGCACCATCGGATCGCCCAAGGCAAGATCGAACAGCACGGCCCCGCACACAATGGGGACCCTGGCAACCTGCACGTCGAAGCCGACCCCCCTTTCCTCCAGGAAACGCATGACCCCGGCGCCCGCGGCAAGGCCGAAGGCGCTCCCTCCGGCAAGGAAAACCGCGTGGACCTTGTCCACCAGGTTGACCGGATTCAGGAGGTCCGTTTCCCGGGTACCCGGAGCGCCGCCCCGCACGTCCACCCCGGCCACCGCGCCCTCCTGGGCAATGATAACGGTGCAGCCGGTTGCTGCTCGCACATCCTCCGCATGGCCGATCTGAATCCCCTCAATCCGGGAGATTTCTATTTCTCTCATCGCTAGCCCCGACACCCGCCTCAGTTTTCGCCGTCATCCATCCACGAACAGCCCCTGTTCGCGGTAACACCCTGCTTCAGCCTCCGGATATGACCTCTGCCGAGCCCCTTCACCTCGCATCCGAGGCGGAGATAGCGCAGGATACTCCCGTCGTCAAGCACGCCAAAACAGTCGATTACCGCGATGGGCCCCCCCGCGATTGCCACAATCTCGTCAGGGTCGAGAGAAAGGTACTGCTTATGGCGCACGGCGAAAACGAGTGCGTCGATACCGGCCAGGCTGGCCGCCAGATCCTTCGACACCTCCAGGTCGCCCAGCTTCTTCTGGTTTCTGAAAAAGCGGCCGCGGCTGTTTTCCGGATAGGTTTCCTGATTCCGGAACTCCCACCAGATATCCACATAGGGGTCGTGGGCCCGGATCTCCGCCCCCATCTCGGCAAGTCTCCTGATGAGGATCTCCGATCCGCTGTACCTGGTATCCCCCACGTCTTCCCGGTAGGAAGCGCCGAGAATCAGGACCTCGGCGCTGGCGATGGGCTGATTCATGTTCCGCAGCGCATCCCGGACCAGCTGGGCCGCATGCAGGGGTCTCGTATCGTTGATGTCGATGGCAAGGGGGGTCATTCTGAAGATATTTTCCTCAAAGCCCAGGATATGGCGGTACGCCCAGATGCCGAGGCCGCCGTCCTTGGGAAGGCAATAGCCGCCGATCCCCGGACCGGGAAAGATCATGTTGCTGTGAGTGGGGCGCACCTTGATGGCATTGATCACCTTGACGAGGTCCACGCCGTTCTGTTCTGCGAACCGGCTCCATTCGTCGAGAAAGGCGAGGGTCGTCGCCCGATAGCTGTTCTCCACGATCTTTGCCGTTTCCGATTCGATGGGGCGATCCAGAACCGTCAGGGGAAACCTCTCCGTATTCAGGACCTGGGAGAGAAACGCCACGACCCGATCTCTTGACTGCTCGTTGATTCCGCTGCACACCCTCCAGAAGTCCCGGATGGATGCCACGTACTCCCGTCCCGGCATAACCCGTTCGTAGCTGTGGGCCAGAAGCGGGTCGGTCTCGATGCCCCGTTTGCGGAAGATCTTTTTCATGGCAGGATACGCGATCTGCTCCGTCGTGCCCGGCGCCACCGTGGTTTCGATGAGCACCAGACATTCCGGCCTGATATGGTGGGCCAGGATGTCGAAGGACTCCTCAAGGGCGCTCATTTCCACGTACCCGTTCTTGACGTTGCCCAGCTCGTTCTTCGTGTAATCCAGCTGGACATCGACGATCACCACGTCGGCGAAGCGCAGAGCGTCGTAGGTGAAAGTGGCGGTCAGGGTCTTCTTCTCCAGGACGCAGCGGCGGATCATGGGTTCCACTTCGGGGTCTTCCGCCTTCACCGGGGAAATTCCCCGGTTGAGGGTGGGTATTTTCCAGAAGCTGCGGGTGCTGGGGCGCTGCATCCCCATGACGAACTTGGACGGAGCTCCCGCGCTGTCCACCGTGTCCGCCACAATGGCCGCCATCACCGCGCCCACGAAGCCGACCCCCATCACGGTGACGATTTCCATTCCCCTGTTCCTGGCCTCTTCCACAAGCCCCGTGAGACGTTCCAGTTCCCGGTCGTAGTCGTCCCGGCTGGGCAACGGGTATTTCACTCCATCCGGGCTGACGGAAAACTTCTCTGTCATCGGCTTCCCTCCTTACGGTTCAGAATACCTGGCGGCCGGGGAGTCACACCACCCGGATGAGAAACTCCGGGCAGGCAGCGGCGCAGTACCCGCACAGGATACATTTTCCCTCGTCAACTTTTGCGACTCCGCCCTCCAGGGTCAGGGCATCGGCGGTGCAGGCATCCACGCAGGCGCCGCACCCCTTGCAGAACTGCTCCATGATCTTGAATTTCCGCCGCCTCTTCTCCAGATGTTCCCAGGCGTCGTCATCGGCGGTGTCGGTCGCGCACAGCTCCAGGTTTGCGTCGATCTCCTCCCGGGAGAGCATCCCCAGCGCCAGGGCGTCCACGCCGGGGAGAGCCAGTACGTAGCGGATGCTTGCCCGCGCCTCGGAAATGAGGTTTCCGCCCGCCAGGGCCTTCATGGCGTAAACCCCCTTTCCCGCCCGCGAACAGGCGGCGATAGCCTCGGCCATGTCGGCGGCGCTGCCGTCCAGGATCCCCATGCCGGTGCGGTTGATGAGCGGGTGGATCACCTCGATCTCGGAATGGGAGGCTGCCCTGCGGAAGGCCGCCACATAGTGCGAGGACAACCCCACGTGGGCAATCTTCCCCTCGCCCTTCATGGCAACCAGCTCATCCAGCACCGCAGCCCGGTCGGCAAAGGGGTCCGCCAAGCGCGCCCCGTGGATATGAACAATGTCCAGACGCTCCCGGCCCAGTTCCCGCAGCGCCCTTTCCACATGGGCCCTGGCATCGGCGGCCGTTGCGCCATGGGTCTTGGTGGCGAGAAAGACGTCGCCGGTGAAGCCGTTAAGCGCTTCCCGGATGTGGGGGTAGGTGCCGTACAGTTCCGCCGTATCCACCATGGTGACCCCGCGCTCCAGGGCGTGGCGGATGAGGGCCGCTCCCTCCCGCACCGGCATTCCCGTCTGAAGAGGCCCAAGGGGGAGGGTGCCGAAAACCAGGGGGGCAATGCTCATGCCGGTAGTGCCGAGAGATACTTTTTTCATATGGATAGCTCCTGTGCCGATTTCACGGTGAGTCTCCGCCGTGAATTCACGCCGGAGTCAGCGCCTCCCTGTGGCCTTCACGAACTTCAGGGCCGCGGAATTGATGCAGTAGCGCAAACCGGTCGGCCGGGGTCCGTCGGGAAAGACGTGACCCAGGTGGGCGTCGCAGCGGCTGCACACGACCTCGGTGCGGCGGACTGACAGGCTGTTGTCCTCCTCTGCCCTGATGGCCTCCGGGGAAATGGGCTGGCGGAAGCTCGGCCACCCGGTGCCGGAATCGTACTTGGCATC
>JAAZOO010000293.1 GCA_012797715.1 Geobacteraceae bacterium
AAAACGCCGCACGGGCAGCGCCGATATGTGCGTTGGCCCCCTTGAGAAGGTGCTCTGCCTGGAGGATGTCCGGACGGCGCAGCAACACGTCGGACGGCATTCCCGGAGGAAGGTCCTTCAGGGCGGTAAGGGTATCGGAAAGCGCCCCGGGCAAGAGGCCGGCAGGAACCGGGGAGCCGACCACCAGATTCAGGGCGTTCTCGTCCTGGGCCGCGAGCGTGGTGTAGCGGGCAATGTCAACACGCGCCGATTCCACGCTGGTGCGGGCCTGGTTGAGATCAAGGGCCGACGAGATACCGGCCTGGTAGCGGCTCCGGATGAGCCGGTACGAGGTTTCCTGGCTCTCCAGGGTTTCCCTGGCCAGTTTCAGGCGCTCGCGATCCGCTGCCAGGGTCAGGTAGGCGGACGCCACTTCGGCAACCAGGCTGAGCCGGGTGGCGCGCTGCGCCTCTGATGAGGCAAGATACTGCTCCAGCGCCTGAGCCTTGAGGCTCCGCACCCGGCCGAACAGGTCCAGTTCGTAGGAGGTCATGCCGAGCCCCACCGTGTACTGGTGGCTGTCCAAGGGAGTCCCGGCTCCGGAAAAGTCCTCGGACAGGCGCTGGTAGGTCGCAGCCCCTTCTGCATCCACCTTCGGGAGGAGATCGGCGCGCGTAATCCGGTATTGCGCCCGGGCTTTCTGGATATTGAGGACGGCGACACGAAGGTCTCGATTGTTCTCCAGGGCAAGGGCTATCACCTTGCGCAGATTGTCGTGAATGAAAAATTCCTGCCAGGGAATATCGGCGGCCGCCTTGTCCGGCAGCGGGGCTGTCGCTTCCCTGTACGAAGGGCCCTGGGGCCAGGCGGAGGGGACGGGCGCCTCGGGCCGGATGTAGTTCGGCGCCATGGTGCAACCACCCAGACAGACAAGAACCCCCACCGGGAGGGAGAAGATTCGCAGCATTCGTTTCATCTCAATTCACCTCCGGGGCGCCGGCGGTGGAAGCGGGGTGCAGGGAAGGCTGATCCGCCCGCTTCCTGCCAAAGAGCCTTGAAATCAGGACGAAGAAAAACGGGATAAAGATAAGGTCGATAAATGTGGCCGACAGGAGCCCGCCGGTGACCGCAGTGCCGATGGCATTCTGCGCCCCTGCTCCGGCCCCTCGGGTCAGGGCGAGCGGCAGGGTGCCGAAGAAGAATGCTAGGGAGGTCATGATGACCGGACGAAACCGGATCTTTATCGCCGACAGGGTTGCTTCCACCAGCTCGTGACCCTGGCGCATCTGCTCCTTGATGAACTGGATGATAAGGATGGCGTTCTTGGTGGAAAGCCCCACCGTGGTCAGGAGACCTATCTGCAGGTAGACGTCGTTGGGCAGCACCCGCAGATTGACCGCCGTGACCGCGCCCACCAGGCCCAGGGGGAGCATCAGGAGGTTGACGAAGGGAATGGTCCAGCTTTCGTACAGCGCCGCCACGGCAAGGAACACCACCAGGATCGAAATGGCGTACAGGGCCGGGGCCTGCTTGCCCGCCTGCTTCTCCTCGTAGGAGAGGCCGGTCCACTCGTACCCGATACCTGCCGGCAGCTGGGCCGCCATTTTCTCCATCTCGGCCATGGCCTCGCCGGTACTCACCCCGGGAGCCGCCTGGCCCATGATCTCCATTGACGGAATGCCGTTATAGCGCTCCAGGCGGGGGGAGCCGTACTGCCAGCGGGCGGTGGCAAAGGCTGAAAACGGCACCATATCGCCGTCCTTGTTGCGCACGTACCACCTGTTGATATCCTCGGGCAGCATGCGGTATTCCGGTTTCGACTGCAGATAGACCTTCTTGACCCTGCCGTTCTGGATGAAGTCGTTGACGTAGGAACTGCCCCAGGCAGTGGAAAGCACATCGTTGATGGAAGACTGGGATATACCCAGAGCGCCGGCCCGTACATCGTCGATGTCCAGCTTGAACTGGGGCGAGTCGTCCTGTCCGTTGGGACGCACCGAGGTCAGCTTGGGGTTTTTCAGGGCCATGCCCAGAAGCTGGTTTCGGGCCTCCATCAGCTTCTCATGTCCCAGGCCGCTCCGGTCCTGGAGCTGAAAGTCGAAGCCGTTGGCCTGGCCCAGCTCGATCACCGCCGGAGGCGCGAAGGCGAACACCAGGCCGTCGCGAATCCTGGAAAAGGCCTTCATGGCCCGCTCCGCCACGGCCGGTGCCTTCAGATCCCGGCTGCCGCGCAGCTTCCAGTCCTTGAGCTTCACAAACGCAAGGCCCATGTTCTGGCCGCGGCCTGCGAAACTGAATCCGGCAACGGTGATGATGGTTTCCACCGTCTTCTTTTCCTTTTCCAGAAAGTGCTCTTCCATCTGCCGTATCACCTGGAGTGTCCGCTCCTGGGTGGCCCCGGCCGGTAACTGGACCTTGCAGATGATGATCCCCTGGTCCTCATCGGGGAGGAAGGCGGTAGGGAGGCGCAGAAACAGGAATACCATGCAGACGACGATGGCGCCGTACGCCGCCAGGTACCGCCTCCGCTTGCGGAACGAACGGCCGACAACACCCTCGTATTTGGATTTGACGAAGTCGAAGCCCCTGTTGAAATGGGGGAAGAACCACCTGAACCACCCTGTTTCGCCGAAGTGGCGCCCTTTCTCGATGGGCTTCAGGATGGTGGCGCACAGGGCCGGGGTCAGGATCATGGCCACGAATACGGAGAGGATCATGGCGGAGATGATGGTGATGGAGAATTGGCGGTAGATGACGCCGGTGGAGCCGCCGAAGAAGGCCATGGGGAGGAAGACCGCTGTCAGGACGGTGGCGATACCCCACAGGGCGCTGGTTATCTGCCCCATGGATTTTACGGTGGCGTCATGGGGGGACAGCCCCTCCTCGGACATGATACGCTCCACGTTTTCCACCACCACGATGGCATCGTCCACCAGCAGGCCGATGACAATGACCAGGGCGAACATGGTGAGGGTGTTGATGGAGAAGCCGGCGGCGGAGAGCACGCCGAAGGTCCCCAGCAGGACCACCGGGACCGCGATGGTGGGGATGAGGGTGGCGCGTATGTTCTGCAGAAACAGGAACATGATGACGAAAACCAGCAGAATCGCCTCCACCAGGGTCTCCACCACCTCTTCGATGGATATTTTGACAAAGGGGGTGGTGTCGTAGGGATAGACCACCTTCATGCCCGCTGGGAAGTACCTGGACAATTCCTCCATCTTGGCCTTGACCCGGTCGCCCGTCTCCAGGGCGTTGGCGCCGGACGCCAGCCGGATGGCCATGCCTCCCATGGGGGCCCCCTTGTAGCGGGCCTCGATATCGTAGTTCTCCGTACCGATTCGGCATTCGGCCACGTCTCCCAGCTTTACCGTGGAGCCGTCGCTGTTGGTGCGCAGGACAATGGCCTCAAACTGCTCGGGAGTCTGCAAGAGTGTGCGCGCCGTAATGGTGGCGTTCAGCTGCTGACCCGGCGGCGCCGGGGTCCCCCCGAACTGTCCGGCCGATACCTGGGCGTTCTGCGCCTGGATTGCCGAAACCACGTCGCCCGTGGTCATCCGGAAATTATTGAGCCTGGCGGGATCCACCCAAATGCGCATGGCGTTCTGGGAGCCGAAGACCGTCACCTCACCCACCCCTTCGGTCCTGCTGATGGTGTCCTGGACATTGGCGACCAGGTAGTCGGTCAGGGCGGGGCGGTCCATGGAGCCGTCCTCCGATACCAGCCCGATGATCAGCAGGAAGTTCTTGGTGGATTTCACCACCTGAATCCCCTGCTTCTGCACGATCTGGGGAAGGAGCGGCGTGGCCAGCTGCAGCTTGTTCTGCACCTGCACCTGGGCGATGTTCGGGTCGGTGCCCGCCTTGAAGGTCAGGTTGATGGCCACGGTGCCGGCCGAGTCGCTGGTGGAGGACATGTAGATCAGGTTGTCGATGCCGTTCAGCTTCTGTTCGATGACCTGGGTCACCGTATCCTGCACCGTCTGGGCAGAGGCCCCCGGGTACATGGCGTTGATGGTTATCTGGGGCGGCGCGATGGGGGGATACTGGGAGACCGGCAGCGTCTTGATGGCAAGCAAGCCGGCCAGCATGACCATGATGGCGATGACCCAGGCGAAGATGGGATGGTTGATGAAGAACTTGGGCATGGAGAGGGCTCCTTTTCTGTGTGGGAAAGTCCCCCGTTGAGAAAGGAGGATTCAGGAGGATTCGGCCTTTTCCAGGATACCAAATCCCCTGACCCCTTTCAGGAAGAGGGGAGAAACGTTCTCAACGATTATTTCCTCGTCGCGGCAGGCGGTGCCGCCGCCGGTTTTCCCGCGAACGGCACGGCCTTCACCTTTGCCCCTGCTTTCGCCTTCTGAATCCCCTCCAGAATCACCCGGTCCCCCGCCTTGATCCCGTTGCTCACCAGCCAGTTGTCGCCGATGGTCCGCGCCACCGTGATGGTACGCTGCTCCACCGTGTCACCGGCTCCCACCACCATGACCGCGGCACTTCCGTCCGGCTTGCGGGTAACGCCCCTTTGCGGAACCAGGATCGCCTGGTCGTTGACGCCTTCCTCCAGGATGGCCCGCACAAACATGCCCGGCAGGAGGATCTGTTTCGGGTTGGGAAAGACCGCCCGCAGGGTAATAGACCCAGTGCTCTGTTCAACGGTGACTTCTGAAAATTTCAGGGTTCCCGGCAGAGGATACTCGCTCCCGTCCTCCAGCAACAGCCTGACGCGCGCCTGGGAAGTGCCGCCGTTTTTCAGCAGACCTCAGGCCAGGTGCTCCTTCAGCTTTAACATCTCGGCGCTGGACTGGGTAACATCCACGTACATGGTTCCGAGTTGCTGGATGGTGGCAAGCGGCGCTGCCTGGCTTGCGGTCACCAGCGCGCCGTCGGTCACGGAAGAACGCCCGATACGCCCTGAGATGGGAGCGGTCACTCGGGTATAGGCCAGATTGATACGGGCGCTCTCCACCGCGGCCTTGCTGGACGCCAGCTCCGCTTCGGCCTGCTTCAGCGCTGCATGGACGTCGTCATAGTCCTGCTGGCTCACCGCCTTGATCTTCACCAGATCCCGGAACCGCTCCTCCTTGAGCCGTGCCGGGATCAGGTTGGCTTCAGCCTTTGCCAGGGCTGCCCTGGCGCTTGCATATGCTGCCTGGTAGGTAGCGGGATCAATCTGGTAGAGCACCTGCCCCGCCTTCACATCACTTCCTTCGGTAAAGAGGCGTTTCTTGATAAT
>JAAZOO010000294.1 GCA_012797715.1 Geobacteraceae bacterium
TCAAAGACTTCATCAAAAAGAACGGGCGACTCGCCGAAAAGCTTCTCCAGGAGGAAATTCTTCTCTTCCAGGAATATACGGAGCTTGCGGGCGAAAATATCCTCGTCGAGAAGGTCCATGAGCCGGATACCTCGACGCCCTATTTTGTCCTCGTAGCAGGGTCCGATGCCCCTGCCGGTGGTTCCTATCCTGCCCGCCCCGCTCTTCTTCTCACGGGCGAGATCGATCCTCTTGTGATAGGGCATTATGACGTGAAGGGACTCACTCAACTTGAGGCATTCGTCGTCAACCAAGCGGCCATTGGCCTTCAGCTTGGAAACTTCGGCGAGAAAGACCTCCGGGTCAAGCACCACGCCGTTGCCGATAATGCACTTTTTCCCCGGATGGAGGATACCTGACGGGATTAGGTGAAGGACAACCTTCTCGTCACCGACAACCAGGGTATGGCCGGCGTTGTTGCCTCCCTGAAACCGGATCACGTCGTCGGCATACTCGGTGAAGATGTCGACGACTTTCCCTTTTCCCTCATCGCCCCACTGGGCGCCCACAACTACGACGTTTGCCATTCCTAGTCTCCCGACACGAGTCCGAAGGACAGGGGAAAATCCTTCCGATACAGGTCATTTTTCTTTACCGTAATCCCCTTCTTGTCCGCGACCCTCACCACATATACCTCGTCATCGGAGCACCCCTGCCGGCCGATGACGATCATATGGAGAATATTCATCTTTTCCGCATATTCCAGGGAATCCTCCACGCGGCGCCGGATAATATCCCGAGCGGCCGTGAATCCCTTTTTCCGCAGTCGCTTCGCAATCTCCAGCGCTTCCCTGCGCTCCTGCTTCAGGTTAACAATCAGGAAATCCCCGCTCTTGCTTGCCTCCACGTCCGGAAGCTTCTCCGCTGCCTGAAGCAATGCCATGAGATTGCAGGCGAATCCGGTGGCGGGCGCGGGAAATCCATAGCGGGCCGTAAGATTGTCGTACCGTCCTCCGCTGCATACCGGCTCGCCCACACCACCCACAAAACCCTCCAGGGGTACGCCGGTATAGTAGTCCAGTCCGCGGATTTCTCCCAGATCGATGGTCAGATACTCTCCCACACCGTATATGTCCAGGATATCGATGACCTGGGATATATTGTCCAGGGCCCGCTTCGAACGGTCGTTCACGACAATGCGGCCTGCCTCGGCAAGCACCTCCCGACCGCCGAACAGCCGCGGCAGGGCTGTCATCTCTTCCTTGACGGCATCGCCGACCGGTTCGTTCTCCAGTATCTCACGGAGAGCTGAGGCATCCTTCTTGCCGATGGCGGAACGCACCAGTTCACGGCAGCCCGGAGAAAAGTCGGCAGAATCCATGATGCCGCGGAAGAACTCCACCTGGCCGATTGCAATCCTGAATCCTTCAAACCCGATGCTTTTCAGTATCTCAATCGCCATGGCGGCCATTTCCGCATCGGCCTCGGGCGACACGAGGCCGATCAGCTCCACCCCCGCCTGAAAGATTTCCCGGCTTCGCCCGGACTGGCTCTCCGCATGACGAAGAACTCTCCCGCTGTAGTAGAGGCGATGGGGCAACGGATACCCCTTCATCCTCGTGGCAACGATACGGGCGACCTGGGGAGTAATATCGGGAGGGATGACCAGCAGCCTGCCGGTCTGCCGGTCATCAAACCGGAACACCTTTTCCATGAGGCCCTCGCCCATGGAACGGGCCATCACATCCTGAAATTCGAGAAGGGGGGGGATCAAACGCCTGAATCCCCACAACTCGAAGATCCTGAGAATCTTTTCCCGGATATAGCCGAACTTGGCGGCTTTTTCGGGGAGAAAATCAGTAACCCCCTTTGGCAAGGGGGCCTCAATGTTTCCCGGCACTTTCACGGTACGATTCTCTCCGGCACGCAGACTGGGCAGGGGCACGAATATCCGCCGGAATATCGCATACTCCGGCCCGTTTAAAAGACAGAAGAATCTACCAGTATCGGCCCCCCCTGTCAACGATATTATGGATTGAACAGCAGGCCCCCTTCACGCCGCAGAAGGGGATCAGCAGGCGAAAAGGCCTGCCGCAGGGTACGGGAGAAAGATGCCGTGGGTGACGGGAGGAGCGGTCCTGCCGCTCACCGTGGCCGGGCGTTGTTCCGTTCAGGGGCGGGAAGCCCGTACACGATTTCGAGAACAGCGCGGACGCATTGTTCATGGGAAAGCCCCCCGGACGCATCCGGGAGAAAGGGTACCCGCGACCTGAAATGGTCCGCAAGCTCCGCGAAAAATGCCCGACGCGCCTCCGGCTCCATTTCATCCCCGTGAAGGAGGGCGCGAAGCGCAAGGGATGCCTCCTCTGCGGAAACCGTCCTGCGCAGCTGCACACCTAACCCACGGTACTGGCGGAGGGGAGTGTGGCAGTGACTGGACAGGTTCTCCAGATTCGGCGGGGCAACGCCGGGCGTTCTGACAACAACCGTGCCGGCCGCGATATCCCCCCGGCGGCGGTATGTACCGCTGAGAAAGCAGACCGCCCCGCCGAGGAGGTAGAGCACGGGAAACATGTCCAGCGTCCGCAGCAGATTGCGCATCACAACCTGCCCCAACTGCAACGGGAGCCCCTGTTCATCCATGACCCGCAGCCGGAGCACCCTTTTGCCCAGGGTCTGACCGCGCCAGAACCACTCGAGACAAATCCCGTATCCCAGGGAGAAGAGAAACGTCCCCCCAATAAAGAGCGATTTGGCGACATCAAGGCTGATGATTCCCGCCAGGTACAGGGAAGCGCACAGTACGGCGGCGGTACAGGCACTGCAGGCGGTATCGATCAGCATGGCCGGAAACCGAACGAACGGACCGGCAAGCTCCAGGGAACATCCGGTTCCCTCCGGGGCACGGATGCGGAGTGAGGAAACCATTTCACTAGACATTCTCCCCTCCGCCAACCCCTTTGCGGGAAGCCGCTCCCCCCAGGGAGAGAAAAAAGGTCAATGCCGACACCTCGGCAATGCTGAACCATATCTTCAGGGAATAGGGGAGGACCGGCTCATGGTACAGGGAAAACAGCGCTTCCACAAGCCCGGCCCACACCA
>JAAZOO010000295.1 GCA_012797715.1 Geobacteraceae bacterium
CGGGCCGCCCTGATCACACGGGGGTTGGCGGAAATGGCCCGCCTGGGGCTGGCCATGGGGGCGCAGGCGTCCACCTTTGCCGGACTCGCCGGCATGGGAGACCTGGTGCTGACCTGCACCGGCGACCTGTCCCGGAACCGGACCGTGGGGATGCAGCTCGGCCAGGGGAAGAAACTGGCCGACATCCTGTCCGGCATGCGGATGGTGGCGGAGGGGGTCAAGACGACGGAGTCGGCGTATCGCCTCGCCAGAAAGCTCGGCGTGGATATGCCCATAACCGAGCAGGTGTACCGGGTCCTCCATGAAAATAAAGACCCCCGTCAGGCTGTTCTGGATCTTATGACACGGGATCTGAAAGCTGAAGGGCTTGAATTCAGCTGACAGGTGCTGATGGACAACCTCCTCAGCGGTACGAGGATGACGCGGATATCCCGCGAGCCACTCTTTTCCATGGCCGGTCTCCATGAAACGTCACCTTTCCATACGCGTGAAACTGTTTCTGTCCATCCTCCTGGCCATCATCGCTTCCTATTCCGTTCTGCTCATAACGACCCTCCGGAACATCGACGCCTCCTTCGAGGAAAAGATTTCCCGGGACCTGGAGGCGAATCTCCGTTTTGTCCGGTACCAGTTGTTCACCGGGGCAAATCAGGTTAAATACGCCCTCCTCCTTCCCGCTTCACAGGTGAAAACAAAGGAGTATCTGCTGCGCAGGGACACAGCAGGGCTGTCCGGGGTTCTCCGGGACATCAAGGAATCACTCCCTTTTCTGCGGTTCGCGGTTTTCGTTGATTCCAGTGCAAAGGTTCTGGCGAGCCTCAACGGCGAACGGAACGGGTTCCCCTTTGAGCTGAAGTCCCTTGCTGAATCGGCGCTCAGCAAACGTGAGCCGGTGCTCTCCTGTGAAACGGCGTCCCCTGCGCTGTTTCAGCAAGCCGGCGACGCACGTGCGCTTTCTCCCGAAAAGAGCGGGGATTCACTGCTGGTAGCGGCTGTAGCAATCCCGATAATCCACGATACGGGCAGGGTTGTCGGCTCCCTTGTTTCGGGGATTCCCATCACGAAGAACGCGGTCCTCCCCTATCGCCTCCAGGAAGCATTCGGCAGCGATCTTCACCTTGCCTTCCTGCAGCGCAATCTCAAACCGTTCCATGGGGCCGGCGATGATTTTGATCTTCCGGATGCGACCGTCAGGGCAATTCTCCCCGTCCTGGCAACAGGCTCCACCTACCGCGGCGAGGTGAGGATCGGGGATACTCCGTTCAAGGCTGCCTTCGAGCCCATACGCACTGTGCGCGGCGACATGATCGGGTCGCTCTCCGTTGCGCTTTCCAGAGAGTATTTCACTAGGATGAGAAAGGACCGCTTTGACGGCATCCTTGCATCAGCGCTTTTCGGGGCGCTGTTTTCCCTGATCATTGCCTATTTCGCCTCCCGCCATTTCGCGGTTCCCCTGAAAGAGCTTTCCCGGGGTGTCCAGTGCATTGAAGCGGGAAATCTCGATTTTCGTGTTGCCATAGATTCTCCCGACGAATTCGGGGCGTTGGCCGGTTCCTTCAACAGGATGGCGGATACCCTGCGGGAACGTGACACCACCATCAAAAACAAGACATTGGACCTGGAAGTCCTGAACCGATGCCTTCACGAGATGAATGAGCTTCTGGAGTCGAACGTCGCGGAGAGAACCGCTGAGTTGGCAATGGAAAAGGGGCGGCTGGAGGCGATCCTGACGAGCATGGCGGAAGGGATGGTGGTCACGGACCGGGAAAACCGGGTCATCTTGTTCAACCCGGCAGCCCAGAGGATATTCGGTATCGCTCCCTACAAGATGATAGGCCGTCATGTGGAGAATATCGATGTGAAGGGAGGTTTCCACCATGTGGTGAACAGCATCCGTGACATGAGAACCGGCGACCTCCTTACGGGAGGGGAGAAGGATATTACCGTGGGCCAGAAAAAACTGCGGGTCAGCCTCTCTCCCCTGCTGGACAAATCCTGGGAGTTCGCCGGAATTGTCATGTCCATCCGTGACGTCACCCACGAGGATGAAGTGAATCGGATGAAGACGGAATTCATTTCCACGGTCTCCCATGAATTGAAGACACCGCTGACCTCCATGAAGGGTTCCCTGCAGATCATCCTGGGGCGGGGTGAGGGGTTCACGGAGACGGAACGCGAGCTTCTCCGGGTGTGCCTGAGAAATACGGATCGGTTGATCCGGCTGATAAGTGATATATTGGACATCAGCAAGATGGAATCGGGGAACTATGAACTGTCCATGAAGCCCCTGTCCCTGGAGAAACTGGTTGACGAATCCGTTGCCGAGATACGCGCCTTCGCGGAAGAACACGGCATTCCGGTCGTAAACGGTATCGATCCGGGGCTTCCCCTTGCCTTCGGCAACCATGACCGTCTGGTGCAGGTATTGACGAATCTCCTGTCCAATGCGGTCAAGTTTTCCCCGAGGGGAAAAGAGGTGCGGGTGGATGCGCGCACGGAAGGGGACTTCATCGTCGTATCCGTCCACGACCGGGGAAAGGCCATCGAGCGGAAAGATCGCGACAAGCTGTTCCACAAATTTTCCCAACTGGGGGGGGCGAATAACGGGGAGCGAGGGGGAACGGGGCTCGGCCTGGCAATCTGTCGGGAGATCATCGAACTGCACCACGGAACGATTTACTACCGGACGGGATCGGGGGGCGGAAACACGTTCTGCTTCACGGTTCCCGTCTGCGGGGAACAACCATGACACGGGACAGAATACTGATCGTCGATGACGAGGCAGATATCGCGCTTATTCTGAAGCTGCAGCTGGAAGACGCCGGCTATTCCACCAGCCGCGCGCGGGATGGAGTTGAGGCTCTGGAAATGCTGGAGAGGGAGGGCTTTTCCCTTGTCCTCCTGGATATCAAGCTGCCGAAGCTGGACGGCATCGGGGTGCTGGAACGGCTCGACCCGTCGCGGCGGGATCTGGCAGTCGTTATGATGACGGCCCACGGAAGCGAGAACGTTGCTGTGGAGTGCATGAAAAAGGGGGCTCTGGACTATATCGCAAAGCCATTTTCCGCGGAAGACCTGCTGAGCAAGGTTGATCGGGCCTTGGAATTCAACCGGAACAGGATCGAAGTTCATCGCCTCCAACGTCAACTGGAAGAAGAGAGGAAGAAGATGGAGGCCATTCTTCGGGGGATGGCCGACATGCTGGTGGCGGTGGATGAAAAGGGGCGTGTCATCAGCGTGAACCGGGCAGCGGAAGAGGCCTTCGGCGTTACGAAAGGCTCGTCATTGGGGATGCCGGTGCAGGATCTGGTCGTGGCGGATATTCCGCCCCATCGCCTCCCGTGCCGGATTGTGCTGGAAACCCGAACCCCCTGTCTCGACGTCACCTACTCGGTGCGGAGCCGCGATCGTTTCGTACCGGTGCTCTCCAGCGCGACCCCCCTGTTCGGGGCATCCGGAGCGCTCATCGGAAGCATGGAGATTCTCCGGGACATATCCCACCTGAAGGCTCTGGAAAAGGAGCGGGAAGAATTCGTGAGCATGCTGACCCATGACCTGAAAACGCCACTCACCGCTGTGGTAGGCTCCATCGACCTGGTCAGGGAAGGACGTCTCGGACCCGTCAACGGCGAACAGAAGGAGTACCTGGAATCGGCCGTCGAGAGCTGCGGCGAGATGGTGGAGATGATTGATACCCTTCTGGACGTGTATCGCTTCGAATCGGGGAAAATGGTGCTGGCCTTTACCAGGGAAGATTTCGGCGCGCTCATCCGGAAGGCTTCCGCGTCTTTCCGTTCCCTTGCCGAACGCTCCGGCATACGTCTTTCGGTTGCCGTTCCCGAGAATCTTCCCGCGGCCCCCATGGACAGAAACAAGGTCGTGCGACTGTTCGGCAACCTTCTTTCCAATGCATTCAAGTTCACGCCCGAGGGGGGAGAAGTGGAGGTCACGGCGGAACTCTTGGTCAATGCCGGCGGTATCGCGGATCGCATCCCGCCGGGAACCTACCCCGTCGAAGAAATTCCGCGGAAAGGCGCCTTTCTCATGGCCACGGTCCGGGACACGGGCATCGGCATCCCCCGCGCCGCACTGGGGACAATTTTCGACAAATTCGTCCAGGCAAAACAGCGCCGCGCGGGAAAGACCAAGGGGAGCGGGCTCGGCCTCGCTTTCTGCCGAAAGGTCATGGATGCCCACAGGGGCTACATATGGGCCGAAAGTGAAGAGGGAAAGGGGATCGCCTTTACGGTCCTGTTCCCCCTGGAGTCCAACGAAAAGCGGATCCCGTAGCCCGGGATGTCTGCACTGCGGCGGGAATTCGCCGATCTCAGCCGGATAGCGCGGTTTACTGCCGCGGAACTCCGGCAGAGGTATCCGCACGGCACCCAGGGAGCCGGATTTTCCACGGAACGCGCGGACAGGCTCTTTCTCCCCTTCCAGCCCCTCCATGATGAGGAGGTACCGGACACGGTATCGTTCTCGCCACGGTACAGAGGACCATGGAACGCCATGGCGTCCGGATATGGGCCGCGTCCGGGGTCGAGAGGGGTGATTGTTGGGGAACAGCGGGAAGAATATGGTTTCAGGGGATACGGACACCGTATATCGAGGGTTGATGACCGTGGAACGGAATGATGTTTTTTTCACGCTTGCCGGGGATATCGCCGATTGGGGGGAGAGGTTTCTCCGGGTCCGGGGCTCCTGCGGCGACGAGGCGGCCGTCCAGGTGCTGGGGGGGATCGCCGAGTGGCTCGGCACCGACCTGGTGGACGGTATGCCTCTCCTTCCCCTGGAGCGCTGGACCCTGCTTGACAGCCTGGCGGAGGAGCTTCTCCAAGTATGCAGGGCGTGTACGGAGGGTGAACCCGGGGCTGAAGATGGGGTCCGTGCCGTAATCGGCAAGGCGCGGGATCTGTCATGAAGGGGGAATTCTCCCTGAAGTGGCTTGCCTGGGAGGTTACCCGTCGATGCAACCTGAGGTGCGTTCACTGCCGCTGCTCCTCCGATGAATTCTCGTCCGAGGGGGACTTCTCCACCGGGGAAGGCAAACGGCTCCTCGAGGAGATTGCCGGATTCGCCAAGCCCGTGGTGGTGCTGTCCGGGGGCGAACCTCTGCTCAGGGACGACATCTTCCAGCTGGCCGCCTTCGGGACCTCCCTCGGTCTTCGCATGTGCATGGCCACCAACGGCGCCCTGGTGGACGACGAGGTCTGCCGCCGCATGGACGAGGCGGATATCAAGATGGTCTCCCTCTCCCTGGACGGGAGCACCGCCGCCATCCACGACGACTTCCGCCAGTGTCCCGGCGCCTTCGACGGCGTCATCAGGGCGGCCGAGACCTTCCGCCGCAACGGGCGGAAATTCCTGATCAATTCCTCCTTCACCAAACGGAACCAGGCCGACATCCCCAACGTCTTCCGCCTGGCCAAGTCCATGGGCGCCGTGGCTTGGTACCGGTTCATGATCGTCCCCACCGGCCGGGGGGAGGAGATCAGGGAGGAGCTGATCTCCAAAGAGGATTACGAAGAGATCCTGGAGTGGCACTATCGTCAGGAGAAGGAAGAGGACGAGATCCTGATGCGTCCCACCTGCGCCCCCCACTACTACCGCATCGTGCCCCAGAAGGCCGCGGCCGAAGGTATCGCCTTCCAGCGCCGCTCCCTCTCCTTCTCCACCGGCGGCGGCAAGGGGTGCATCGCGGCCCAGTCCATCTGTCTCATCGACTGTTTCGGCAACGTGAAGCCCTGCTCCTATTTCCCGCGCATCGCCGGCAACGTGAGGGAAACCCCGTTCCGCGAGATCTGGGAAAATTCCCCGCTGTTCAGGGAGCTGCGCGACTTCGGAAGCTACAAGGGGAAGTGCGGCCGGTGCGAATTCCTGCATGTCTGCGGCGGCTGCCGGGCCCGGGCCGACGCGGTCCACGGGGACTACATGGCTGAAGAACCGTTCTGCGGCTACGTGCCGGTGAGAATTCGGGCAAAGGGCTCACGGCGAAAGGCGAAGGCCTAAAGGCGAAGGGCTAACGGCCAAGGGTCCAGGACCATGGAGTATCGGGGTACGGTTTCCCTTTCGCCTTTGGCCCTTGGCCTTTCGCCGTGTCGTCGTTACGATACACTACAGAAGGGGCTTCCCATATGAACACCCGCTTTCTCGACGCCTGCCGGGGCCTGCCGGTGGACCGGACCCCGGTCTGGCTCATGCGCCAGGCCGGGAGGTATCTTCCGGAATACCGGCGCGTCCGGAGCAGCTGCACTTTCCTGGAGCTCTGCAAGACCCCGGAACTGGCCGCGGAGGTCACGCTCCAGCCGGTGGACATCCTGGGGGTGGACGCCGCCATCCTCTTTTCCGACATCCTCATCCCCCTGGAGCCCATGGGGATGAGGCTCGACTTTGTGCCGGGGCCGCTGTTCGAGGAGCCGGTCCGGACCAGCGGCGACGTGGAGCAGCTCCGGATCCCTTCCATGGACGAGGCGGTCCCGTTCGTCCTGGAGACCATCCGCATCCTGCGCCGGGAGCTGGAGGGGCGCGTGCCCCTCATCGGCTTCGGCGGCGCGCCCTTCACCCTGGCGTGCTACATGGTCGAGGGGAAGGGATCGAAGGCCTTCGCAACGGTGAAGAGGATGATCTATTCCGCCCCCCAGGTCTTTGCGGCTTTGATGGACAAGCTGGCAGACATGCTGGTCGCCTACCTGGGAGCCCAGATCACGGCCGGTGTCCAGGCGGTCCAGGTTTTCGACACCTGGGGGGGGATACTTTCCCCGGGCGATTACCAGCGGTATGCCCTTCCCTATACGGCACGGGTGATTTCCGGTCTCGGACGCCGGGTGCCGGTGATCCATTTCGTGAAGGGGGCCGGAACCATGCTGGAAAAGGTCAGGAGCGCGGGAGCCGACGTGGTGGGGCTCGACTGGCATGTGGGCCTGGACGGGGCGCGGGACGTCCTCGGGCCGGGGATAGCGGTCCAGGGTAACCTGGACCCGACGGTCCTCTACGGCCCCCGATCCCACATCGAGGCGGAGGTGAAGAGGATCCTGGACGAGAACGGC
>JAAZOO010000296.1 GCA_012797715.1 Geobacteraceae bacterium
GGTTACGAACATCTACACTGATTTCAGCCATCGTCGATTTCTCCTTTGCTGTTTGGTCGCGCTTACAGACTGGAGAATGACGCGATGGCTTCTTTTTTTCAAGAACCTTTAGCTTCGTACACCACGTGTATGGACTTTAACGATTCCCACAGCCGTCACCAGGGGAGCAAAGACTACAATCCCCTCGGCTAATCCGGACAGACGTGTAATGCAGCGTGAAAAAGCAGGGGGAATTTTTTCCGCTTTCTTTTCGTCGGAACCGGTTTTTTTCATTGGCACACCTCGTTGCGAACCGATAATGGCGGTATGGTTTCAGGTGAAAGTTACTGTCTTCCAGTTTTTCCGAGTCGCCGTACGCGCAAGGTATCGGTCCGGATTAACCGCGACCGGATTGCCGAACAGGCTCAGGAGGGGAATGTCGCTCCTTGAATCAGCATAACAATAGGAAACTTCAAGAGAAAAACCCAGTTGCGATGAAAGGTCCGTCGCTAGTCTGCGTTTTGATTCGCCGTGGTAGTGTATTCCTTCGATTTCTCCCGTCAGTAATCCGCACGAAGTCCTCAGTTTCGTCGAAAAGGTACGCTCAAAAGGAAGTCCGAGCTCCCGAACGAGCGGTTCGACCAGTAGTTCCAGAGAACCTGTTACCAGAATGGTGACGTGCCCCTTGTCCATATGTTCAAGGAGCAGGCGGACGCCTTCGGGGTGAAGCAGTTCTTTGCCGCGGCTCGAGATGAAATCTCCGGCCAATGTCTCTATTTCAGTAGCAGGTATCCCCCTGAGGTACATCTTGTTTCTTTTGAGAGAGTCTGAGGGGGCGTTCCAGCATGTGCGCAGAAAGAATCCCGCGGTATGGACCACCTGAGGAAACCGGATTCTCCTCTTCTTCAGGAGAAAGGCAATGAATGAGCTTTCAAGGGACCGAACCCTGGTAAGCGTTCCATCCAGGTCAAAGAGAGCGGTGACATTTGTCTTCATGGTGTTCGACCGGGAAACAGAAACGGACGACTCTCGGCAAGTACCGGAATGCCGCGCAGAAGACAGAGAAACAGTGAAAAATAGATTGTCGTGTAGCCGATTCCAATAATGAGCTGCCGAGAGCCGGTCGAAAGAACGGACCGGACCCCTTCCAATTCCATTGCCTCGATAAGAATGAGGAAAAGGAAGGAGCAGACCTTTGCCACACCATACAAGCCGCGACTGAAACGGGAACTGACAAGAAAAGCGCCAAGCTTCGATTTGTGAAGAGTGTTCGTTCCGAATGCCGTCATCCCCCGGGCAAGAGCGACACTCCTGATTCCGTCCACGAGAAACCCCCTGCCGGCGACAATCATGGGGAACCAGTATGGTATCACCCCCCTTACCGCAAAGAATATCCAGAAACAGTTCTCGACTATCCTGTCGACAACGATGTCCAAGACGCTTCCGAACTGAGACTCCTGGTGAAGTCTGCGCGCCACCATTCCGTCGACGCCGTCAAGCGCGATGAGGATGATTGTCAGGAAAAAAGCCGCACTATGCCCGTTTACGGTCTCACGTGAAAGAAAGACGAAGATGACGGCGAGCAGGGCAATGCGGAAGATGGTTATCAGATTCGCGGCCAAATCGGAACTCCAGGGAAACGAGAATGAAATTTCTGGTGAGACACCGTAACGGTATCTACTTTTTCAGATTCCAGTAGGTGAACCAGCGCATGTAGAGAACGACCTTCTGCTCATTGTCGCCCGAGCGGTAGAACTGGTCGTAGATATATTCACATCCGAACTTGATGTTGTCTCCTTTTGGCGAAATATACGTGATCCCCACCCCGGCGCCCGGGCCGATGGAATTGTTCCAGTCCAAGGCCAGCGAGTCCCACTTGTAGCGGATGGTCGCGTAGGTATTCAGGTAGTAATTTCCCCACCGCTTCCAGTCTATTCCCTGTTCGATCCACCCCTGCAGAAACAGGTTGTCTCGATTGTCGTTCCTGTTGACGGGAAACTCCTGGCGCAACTCTCCCCATGAGGATCCGGGGAATCCTTCGATTGCCCGAACAGGGGATGAAAAGAATAACGGCGCCGCCAGTACTACCATGCAGATTGAGAGAAGGGTGCACTTTTTCATTGAATCCTCCTGCAGTAAATTGAGACTGACTTTTCTCCCCATGAGAGCTTGAGATTGAAGGTTTTCGCGAGGGAGTACCCGCCTTCCCGGATATGGGAGAGGGCCTTCAGCCGATACGGTTTCTTGGTGTAGTAATCATCAAGGATTATATAGTCGGGAACGGTCTGTGCTGATGCCCGAGAAGAGTGATATGCGGCCATTGAACTGAACCGGGCGTGGGGGAAAATCTTTCCCAGGGTGTAGCCGTACACGGCATCTCCATAGTCGGAATCCAGCAGAACCGTCATGCCGTCTTTGCCGTGGTGCTTAAAGTATTCGACAACAGGGGCCAGGTCGGGGTACTGCCCATGGAGCCACCTCATCTGGTTGAGGCCGAAGGCCCAGAGAACGAGAAAGAGTACTATGATAAAGAAGGACTTCACCCAGTTCATCGAAGCGTTGAAAGAGAAGATGTTTCCCAGGTGGTCGATTCCTATTGCGGCTGCGGGAGCGAGAAAAACGAGAGAAAAAATCACATTTTTGTTGATGGATTGCTCCGCTCCGGTCAGAAGATGGAAGAGGATAACGGGCGTTGAAAGAATCGTAAATATAACGGCTGTCTTTCCATGTGATTCATGAAACATTCCGAAAACCGCAAGCAGATAGGGCATGGCCACCCAGCGGAATGCCCAGCTGGCAAGCTGCGTCCCCGATACCTGGCTTTCGTTGTACACGGAAAGCATGCTTCCTCGAAGTGTGCCAAGGACAGGATATAAGGCGAACAAGATATACAGTGAAACCAGGAAAAGGAATGGAATGACGAAGGCGATGAGACTCCGCAGTCTGTTTTTGCCAAGTAGAACAAATGCAAGGAGAAATGGCGCGTATACCGCCACTACGTATTTGGTAATGGACGCGAAGAAAAGGGCCACCGCAGCAGAGAATAGCCAGTTATCCCCATGTTTGGACGCGCTCCGCGCCTTCAGGATGCAAAAAAGAGACAGCCCGAGAAAAAACGCCGCAACAATATCATAGGTCGCGAGAGTGGAGAGATAGAGGGTAGGTCCGGAGAAGAGGAACATGGTTGCAGCAAAGAGAGCCTGTGTTCGTGGGATCACGGTTGAGGAAGCCGCGTAGATAAGAACCGTAAGCGACAGACTGAAAAGAATGCCTATTGCCCGCGATCCCGCTATGCCGGCCACTTGATCGCCCAACGCCGCGAGAATTGGCTGGACAGCCACGGAACCGGTATTCTGGGCGCATCCGGGGCAAGCCTCTTTTGCCAGAATCTGATGTCCCATCAGGATATTCAGGGCTTCGTCATGGTACGGAGAAGTGAAGTAGAGATTTACTCCCGTAATGACAACCCCGTACAATAGCAGGAGAAGAAGGCTGCTGTTTTTGATGATCAACTCGTTATTCAAAGACGAAACCTCCGATTTCATCTGCTACGGACAGGAGGAGGGAAACATGCTCGCGTGAACCTTCGTCGAGCTTGAGGCCAACGACATGCTCGGGAAATTCAC
>JAAZOO010000297.1 GCA_012797715.1 Geobacteraceae bacterium
CTCGAGGAGGGACCTGGGTTTCAAGAGAAAGGCCCTCTACCGGGCGCTCTTCCGCCTGACGGCCGGCGACTGCTGCAGGTGCGTTGCCGTCTGCCGGGCAGTGGCCGAACAGGCCCTGGCGGAGGGAAGCCTCCCGCCGGATAGAATCGAGGTCATTCACAACGGACTGGATGTGTCCCCTTTCGAGGAGCGCATCGACACCAGGGAGGCCCGGCGCTCTCTCGGCGTTCCCACGGGAGCGCCCCTGGTGGGGATGGTCGCCAACATGAATTTCCAGATCAAGGGGCACCGCCATTTCCTGGAAGCGGCCCGCCTGATCCTGAAGCAGATTCCGGACGCGGAATTCCTTCTGGCCGGCGACGGTCCGCTCCGGGACAGCTTTCAGGCGTTCGCCGGAGAGCTGGGGATAGACGGCCGTGTCCATTTCCTCGGGACAAGAAGCGACACCCCGGCCGTCCTCTCCGTTCTGGATGTGTCGGTGCTCTGCTCCACGAGCGAGGGGATGTCCAACGTGATCCTGGAATCCATGGCTGCCGGGAAGCCGGTGGTTGCCACCCGTGTCGGCGGCAACCCGGAACTGGTGACGGAAGGGGTAACCGGTCTCCTGGTGCCTCCGGCCGACCCGGATTCCCTGGCGGAAGCGGTACTTTCCCTGCTTCGGGATCCCCATGCCGCCCGAACCATGGGCGCAACGGCACGGGAACGGGTGGCCACGGAGTTCAGCGTGGCGGCAATGGTGCACAAACATGAACGGCTGTATGAACGCATGGTGAATGAAATTCCCGGGAGGCGGCAGTGAGCACGACGCAGACGTCTGAGGTACTTTCGAAGAGAAGCGGGTTCTTGGTCCTGTTCGGGGTTCTGTCCCTGGTGCTGTTCGTGTATGCCTACCGGGACACCTTCCTCTGGCTGTACGAGCGGTACACCAATCCCGACTCCCACTATTCCCACGGCTTTCTCATCCCGTTCGTGAGCGGATGGCTCATCTGGCGGAAGCGGGACGAGCTGCGCGCCATGACCCTCTCGGGATCGGGACTCGGGCTGGCTCTCATGGTTCTCGCTCTTCTGCTCCATGTGGGGAGCGTCTGGACCCATGTGTTCTTCACCTCCGGATTCTCCATCATGCTGTTCATCATCGGCGCCTGCCTGTATCTCTTCGGGCCGGGAATCACGAAAAAGATCGCCTTCCCTCTCGGGTTTCTCGCCTTCATGTTCCCTCTCCCCCTGGGGGTCATCGCGGCGTTCTCCTTCCCCCTCAAGCTCCTCGTGGCCGACCTGGGCGCCCTTGCCATGAAGGCTCTGGGAGTCTCCCTGTACCGGGAGGGGGCCATCATCAGCCTGGCAAACGCCAGCCTTTCGGTGGGCGACCCATGCAGCGGGATCCGTTCGCTTATCTCCCTGCTGGCCCTCGGCGCCCTCATTGCCCATATGTCAAGCATGTCGACACCTCGGAAGATTGCGCTCTTTTTCATGGCGATTCCCATCGCCATCGTCACCAACATACTGAGGGTATGCGCCCTGATCCTGGTTGCGGACCGCTTCGGCAGCATGTGGGCCTCGCCGGAGCACTGGTTCCATACCGCATCCGGCATGGGGGTGTTTGTCGTGAGCATGGCTCTGCTGTTCCTCACCATGAAGCTTCTGGAAGGTCGCCCATGAAAAGAAAAGTCATCGTCGTCTGTGTGCTGCTGCTGGTCACATCGGGGTTCGTGTACCTGGACGCCCGACTGTCGAGCGGGACCGTCGTCCTCGACCCTGCACGTCTCTCCCTGGCGCTGGAGGGGTGGCGCGGGACGGAATTCCCCGTGGACCAGAGAGTCAAGGAAATCCTTGATACGGAGTACATCCTGAGCCGCGATTACATGAACCGGTCCGGTGAGCACGTTTCCCTGTCCGTCGTCTACTACCCGGACAACAGGATCGGTTTCCACAACCCGGAATCCTGCAACACCGGCGTCGGCATGAAGGTTCTGGGACGCTCGTCGGTGCCCCTCGCCATCGGCGGGGACCGGACAATCGAGGTAAACAAGCTGCTCCTGGGGAGTTCGGAACCCGTCAAGGCCATCTACTACTTCTACGTCACCGGAAAAGCCATGACCGGCAACTACCCCCGCTTTCGCTGGGAGATGATGCGGCAGTAGATGGCGTTCCGGAGGCCCAGCGGCGCGCAGGTGCAGATCCACGTGCGGATACGCGACGGCAAGGATACCACCTATCCGCTGATGGAGGATTTCGCCCACGCCCTGATCCCTGCCCTGACACGGTTTTTCCAGTGAACGGACCGGACGGGAAGCGGGGAACCCCCCCTCTCAGGATTCTCCACCTCATAAGCAGCGCCGGTTTCCTCGGGGCGGAAAATGTCGCGCTCGAGCTTGCCGTCCAGTCCCGGAAGGCGGGACATGAGGTTTCCATCGCCGTGCTCGTCACCGGGCTTCAATCCGGCTGCGGCCTTGCGGAAGAGGCCGGGAAACGGAAAATTCCCGTCACGGTCCTTCCCTGCGCAGGACGCCTGGATGCAGTAGTCATGGGCACACTAAGGGAAAGGATCCGGAAAGAAAGGTTCGACATCCTCCATTCCCACAATTACAAGAGCAACTTCTATACATGGCGGGCGCTGCGGGGGGAACGGCGCGCGTGGGTGGCAACCAACCACGGCAGGAGGTCCGGGCTTAGGCTTATGCTCTATAATCTGGCCGATGCCTATGTGGCGCGGCATGCCGATCGGGTCGTGGCCGTTTCGGAGAGGATAGCGCGCAAGCTGCGGTTGGCGGGTGTCCGGCGCGAACGGATCCGGGTCATCCACAACGGGATTGATGCGGAACGGTTCGCGGGAAAGGGTCCGGATCCCGGCCTGAGGGAGTCGCTGGGCATACCGTCCCATGGACGGGTGATCGGCACGGTCGGCTCTCTCTCCCGGGAAAAGGGGCACATCTTCCTGATCCGCGCCGCTCCGCAGGTCCTCCAGCGCTGTCCCTCCGCTTACTTCCTCGTCATCGGCGACGGTGCCGAGCGGGAAGCTCTCGAGGGTGAGGCGGCAAAACTGGGAATCCGGGATCGGATTCTCCTTCCGGGCTCGCGCACCGACATACCCGACCTGCTGAAGGTGATGGATGTCTTCGCTTTTCCCTCCCTGCTGGAAGGGCTTCCCATGGCTCTCCTGGAAGCCCAGGCAGCGGGAACGCCTGCCGTTGCAACCGCGGTGGGGGCGATCCCGACGGTTATCCGGGACGCCGCTACGGGACTGCTCGTTCCCCCCGGGGATCCCGCAGCCATTGCCGATTCCATCGTCCGCCTGCTGGAGAACCCCGATGCCGCCCGCGCCATGGCGGCGGCGGGCGCTGAAAGGGTGCGGAGCGCGTTTTCCGCTCCTGCCATGGCGGGGAAGTACCTGGACCTGTATCGGGAAGTTCTGGAAGATGAAACATAGAACGACAGGTGAAGTCATCCGGAGAAACCGACGTTGAGCTGTTCCGATGCCGCGCTAAGCGGAGTTCGCCGGCTGGAGCGAAACGAGCCTTGTGCAGCAGAAACAGGGCATCCGGAATGAGCGGAGGACGGCTTCACCTGCCGCACCAATGATCCTAAAACCGGCAGTTGGAGGTATCTGCAGAGAGCGACTCTGTCGTATTTCGTTGCTGCTCTTAGCGAAATGGAGCGGCCACAGCCGATACTGTCCGAACCAAAAAGGGTGAGTGTATCGGCTGTAGTGAAATGAGCGTAGAGCAGCACAAAGACGGCAACCGGAGAGAACGAAGGATGCCTCCAACTGCCGAATCCAGGATGATGAGAGAAGGCCGGCCATGAGAATACTTTTCCTTTCCACGCGCAGTCCCTACCCGCTCATCAGCGGCCACAGCCTCCGCACCTACCACATCCTCAAGGGAGCAGCGGAGGATCACGACATGACCCTCGTCACCTTTGTCCAGCACCCGGAACATGAGCTGAAGCGGGAAAGCCTGGAGCATCTGCGGAGCTTCTGCACGGCGGTCCATCCCTTCCCGGTCCCGTCGGACACATCGAAGAGCACCCTTGCCCTCACCCTGCTGCGCAACCTCTTTTCCCGGAAGCCGTTCGTGGCCCACAAGTACGATTCGCCGGCCATGCGGAAAAAAATCAGGGAAATCCTGGCAGGGGAACGCATCGATCTGGTGCATGTGGACCTTCTCCCCCTCGCCGTCTACCTGGACGAGTTCCCGTCCCACCCCAAGGTCCTGGTGAACCACAATGTGGAGTCGGTCCGCCTCCATCGCTGGTTCCTGACCGAACGGAACCCCCTCAAAAAGGCCTTTCTCGGCTACCAGTGGCTGAAGCTTCGGGCATTCGAACGGCAGGCGATGAACAGATTCGACTGCTGCGTCACCGTGTCAGAAACCGACCGGAAATTCCTGCAGGATATGGGGGTCGAAAAGCCCATGGTGGTGGTTCCGAACGGCACCGACACCGCGTTCTTCAAACCCTCCGGAAAGCCTCCCGCACCCCATTCCGTGCTCTGGTTCGGCCATATGGACGTGCATACCAACCGGGATGCGGTGCTCTACTTCTGGAATGA
>JAAZOO010000298.1 GCA_012797715.1 Geobacteraceae bacterium
CGTCTTGTCCAGACTCCGGAAGCTCTGGGTCTTGATGAAGGAGAACTCCACCGCCGGCTGCAGCAGCGCCAGGATTACCCCCGTGCCGTAACTTTTTCCGTTTGCATAGAGGTGGGTGGCGACAAATTTGAGGTCGTCTCCCGCCGACCCTCCGATGAAGGTCACGTTGGTCAGATCACCGATCAATTCCATGAGGCCTTCTTCAGCTCCGCTCAGACCGTCGACCAGAATGATACCCACATACTTGGACGGGTCCATCTCGGACATGGGGACTTTGAAGTAGGAGGCGAAGGAATCGAAAGCAGCGCGAATCGCCTTTTCATCACGGGGGTCCTCAACGACCTGGATCTTCGCATCCTTCACTGCCTGGCCGGTGAATGCCATCGCAACCGCCGAACCATCCAGCATTTTCCCGCACCTGATTTCGCCGGCCGTGGTGCAGCCGAAAACCTGAGCCATGGGAAAGCTGTCCTGCATCTTCTTGCCGACGCTCTGGGGGTCATAGGCGCTGGAAGCGAAAAACAGGACCATCTCCGCATCGAAGAACTCCAGCTGTCCGGCTATATCGGAAACCATCTCATCAACAGTGCCTTTTGTGGACAAAGCAGTTTTTATCTTCATTCTCATCCTCCTCCCGATTGCGTCACGCGGACTGATTTATTTGAGCTCCTGCATCATTTTTTCCAGCTTGCCGATCACTACGGGATCATCGTCGGACTGAAGAGTGAACTTGGCCGGATTGATGCCCTTGAGGATCAATTTCGTCTTGATGACCCTCTCCAGCATCGGATTATCCTTTGCCCTCTGGTTAATGATGGAATCTATCATCTGCCGAATTTTCCCCGCCATGCCGCCCACCTCCTGATTAAATTTTTCCCCTCGCGCGCACCCTAAGCACGGGGCCCACCGATTCCGCCGCCCACAGCGTTTCCCGCACCGTTCCTGCGGTGATGATGGGACCCGAACAGCATGTGACGTATATAATTTATGCGCATTATAGTGTCTTTGTTACTAAATTGCCTACTATATACATCTCTGTGCGATTCTATGTCAACAAATTAAAATGCTATTTTACTGGCAAGAAACCTTTATTTTTCAATGGGGTTTGGGCGGATAGGGGCAGACGGCCGGAGGAGCGCCCGGGTTTCAAGCAGGGGTCACTCCATGCATGGGATGCAGCGGGAGAAAGGGTGGACGGAAAGCCGTTGTGAATCCGGCTGGTTCGGGTACCGTTTCCGTGATGGTGACGGAAGATTGGATGCGTCCGCTCGCGAAAGGGCGCCGTACCGGACGTGTGGTCCGGCCGTCACCAGAGAGGGAATGACCCGGGATTTCGTCACCCCCTCATTCAGCACATATTTAGTAAAAATAAATATATTTGCTTGCATCTCGGGATATGCTACATTTTTCCCGGTATGCACGCTGCATTCACGCCCTCCGTTCCGGCGCACACGCCTTTTTCCTCCAGCCGGCCCCGGAAAACAATCCCCGATTGCCGGCAACAGGTTTCATGAATGAAAAAATTCGTCTCCAAGGCTCTGGAAGTCAACCTGGCCGCAACCCGCGGCAAGATAGAGATCCCGCCGGAACACCAGTGGTTTTTCTCCCTTTCCCGCTCCCACTTCGGAATCCACAAACGGACCGAGGAATTCTTGGCGGAATTCCACCACCCCTACATCAACCCCGAACTGGTGGTGGATCTGCTGCGAAAGCTCTCCCTGGACGATCTCTGGTTCTACCTCTCCCTCCCGGACCATGAAAAGGCCCTGGCCATGATCCTGGAGATGTTCGGCTCCCTGCTGCGGCTCCCCCTTCCGGACCAGCAGCAGGAAAGGGCATTCCAGACCCTCCTTGAATTCGCGGACTCCCTTGTCCGGCAGAAAAAGGTGTCGCGGGATACCATGGACAGGGTAGTTTCCCTGCTCCGGGACGTCCTCCCCATCAGCGGGCATGTCATGGTCCGCTCCTCCGGTTTCATGAAAGAACGAATCCGGCGCCTGGCCGAAGACCCCCGCTACGCCGATCTGGCCCTCGGCATGCTGCGGCAGGCCCTTGCAAGCAACATCGACTTCTGGGAAAAGAGTTCCTCCTTCGAATCATGGCTGGCGAACAAGAAGTCGCTGTTCCACTCCGACATGGGCGACAGGATAGCCCATATCGGCAGGCCTTTCTTTTCCGACCTGCGAAGGCAGCTTGCGGAGGCGAAGACGTGGAAGGAACTCCGGCTGATCCCCGATTTCGGGGGGATCGCCAACCGTTTCCGCAGTTGCATGGACGAGGAAGAACCCGCGCTCGACCGGATATACTACCTCTTCTACCTCCTCAGCCTTCCCGGCATGGCCCACCTGAAGGATCACCTTCTCTGGGACCTGAACCGCATGCTCCGCATAGTGAAGACCGCATGCGGAGAAAAGGAGATGCTCACGTTTCTGGAGAGGATTTTCCACCTCTTCGAAACCCAGAAGGGAGGGCACATGGGAACCCTTCTGGATTGCATCCTGACACTCGGCAAGGAAGTGATAGACCTGGGCAACCCGGCCGTCATCAATCGTTTCGTGGACCGGCTGATCCTGTGCGGCTTCGTGCCGGGAAACGTTTTCGGCATCAATCAGGACTGGCAGGTCTGTATCGACAAGAATCACATCAAGAACATCCGTGTCTGGATGGAGTTGATCGAATGCAGTCCGAGCAGGATGCTCAAGCTCCACTCGGCCCTGATTGTCAACCTACGGGTCCGCGGCATCTTCATATCGGATACCGACCTGTTCCAGCGGGACATCACCAGACTCCTCAACTCGGACATCGAGCCCATCTACAAGATGGTCAAGCAGCTGGCACGCATTTTCCCCGTCTACTTCAACGAGATAGGGGCGGAAGGGGAACTGCGGGACATCACTACCAAGATGGACGAGGTCTCTTTCCGCCAGGATCGGCTGATCCATTTTCTCCGCAAGCAGGTGCATACGGAGAGCAACAACACCCACCTGGAGCTTGCCCGGAGGATTATCCGGTTCTGGTACGATGGGAACACGGAACCGTTGCGGGACATCGTCCCCCCGGACGTCTTCCTTTCCCTCCGCACCTCCGGGGAGTGGTTCGAACCGGTACACGCCATCGTTACCTCCCTGTGCGAGGCCCACGGGTTGACTCCGGAAGAGGTTCTGGAAAGCGAAGACCTCAACCCGGCAAAGCAGGTGAAGGGATACCCCAAGCGGGACCAGGTGCGCGTCAAGGGACTGCTGGATATCTACAAGCTCCTGAAGACGAAGTACACCCTGGATTTCCACCACATCATCCCGGTCATGAAACAGCTCCACATCTTTCCGGACGAGGAAATCGAGGACTTCGGCAAGCAGCTGGAGGGTAACAATACCGAGGCGGCCCTGCGGCGGGTGTACTATTTCATGGAGCGGCTGCGGGACATCATCCTGGATCCGCAAAAATCAGAGGCCTGCGAAGACATCTACCACAAGCGGCACATCGCGGCCGGGATTCCCTCCATGTACGGCAAGTACCACGAGCCCAAGTTCGAGGCCCTCGGCCTGACCTTCCGGTTGGAACGCCTGGCGGTGGCCCTGATGGCGAAGCTCATCGGCCAGATCAACATGAACTACATCACCGCCAAGTCCCTGCGGAAGATCGCCCGCATCATCGAGCTGTTCCGCCACGGCCTCCAGCTGGACGGCATCACCAATCAGGGGCTCGATTCGAACCTGAAGATGTTCCAGTACAGCCTCACCTCGGCCAGCTTCACCCTGGACCAGTTCGTCAACCTGTTCCAGTTCATGGCCCAGAACATCCGGGAGATTATCCATGAATACTTCCTGCGCAACTTCGACAACCCCCTCAAGATTGTGGCGCAGCAGCAGATTCGCCAGTCACGGCCGACGGGAGAGATTGACCTTCAGGAGGTGCACAGGATATCGGAAAAGTTTTACCGGGAAGTCCTGTCGTCGGCGTTCCTCGTCCAGCAGCTGGACAATTTCATCTCCGACGTGCTCAACACCCTTCGCACCATGGTGGAAAGCCTGACGCCCGACGTCTTGCGCAATATCATGAGCTTCGACCCCGACCTGATCATCAGCCCCATCTACCGCAGCACCCCGGAGATGGACAACCAGATTTTCCTCGGCGCCAAGGCGTACTTCCTGAAGCAGCTCTATGCCGGAGACTTCCCTATCCCCCCCGGATTCGTCCTCACCACGGAACTGTTCCGGCACCGCCGGGCCATCCAGCAGCACCCGGAACTGACGGCCGAGATAGAGGACCTCGTCAGGCAGAAACTAATGGAACTGGAAACGATTACCGGCAAGAGGCTGGGCGATCCGGAGAACCCGCTCCTCTTTTCCGTCCGCTCCGGCACCGCCATTTCCATGCCGGGCGCCATGGACACCTACCTCAACGTGGGAATGAACGATCGGGTGGCGGAGGGGCTGAGCCGCAAGCCGAACATGGGATGGACGGCCTGGGACTGCTACCGGCGGTTCCTCCAGGGGTGGGGAATGGCCCACGGCATCCCCCGCGATGAGTTCGACCGGCGCATGTCCCACTTCAAGCACCTGTACCAGGTGGCCCGCAAAGTGCAGTTTTCGGAGGCACAGATGCGGGAGCTCACCTTTTCCTACCGGGACCTGCTCAAAGAACACCATGTGCCGGTGGAGCAGGATCCGTTCCGTCAGATCATGCAGGCCATCCTGTCAACCATGGATTCCTGGTACACCGAGCGCGCCAGGACCTACCGCCGCCACCTGCAGATCGCCGAAGAATGGGGGACCGCGGTTATCGTGCAACAGATGGTGCTGGGGAACCTGGGCGCCGATTCCGGGACCGGCGTGGTCTTCACCCGCGACCCCCTGGAGGACAAGCCGGGCGTCAGCCTCTACGGTGACTTCACCCTGTTCAGCCAGGGAGAGGACGTGGTTTCCGGCTTGGTGCACACCCTCCCCATCTCGGAAAGGCAGCGCAAGAAAATCCCCGGCAACATCAGGATATCCCTGGAAAAGGATTTTCCCGAAGTCTACGGGGAGCTTCTCCACCGCTCGAAGCTGCTCGTCGAATCTTTCGGCTTCAACCACCAGGAGCTGGAGTTCACCTTCGAATCCCCCCGCAAGGAGGACTTCTACATCCTCCAGACGCGGGACTACACCACCAGCGAGCCGGAAAAGCTTTGCGTCTTCGCCACGGACCAGAAATCCATGCAGTTTCTCGGCTCCGGCATCGGTATCGGCGGCGGGGCGATGAACGGGGTTCTCGTCTTCGACCGGGAAGACCTGGCGAACGCTGCCACCACATTTCCCGGCAAAAAGAAGATCCTGGTGCGGCCCGACACGGTACCCGACGACATCGACATGCTCTTCGAATGCGACGGCCTCCTCACGGCGCGGGGAGGGGCCACCTCCCATGCAGCGGTCACCGCGGCCCGCCTGGGGAAAATCTGCATCGTCAACTGCAAGGTCCTCCAGGTGGCGGAAACGGAAAAAAGGTGTTTCATCAACGACACGGAACTGCGCCTGGGAGACGAGATAGCCATCGACGGCAGGCTGGGCACCATCTATCGCGGCAATTATCCGGTTGAATACACCGAGGGCTACTGACGCTCTCGGAGGAAAAGCCGGAATTCATGACATAAGGAGGGCACCAATGAGTGCAGGCGACAAAACATCACATCCTCTGGGCATCAACGGACTGGGACGCATCGGCAAGCTGACCTTGTGGAACCATCGCCACACCGGGTATTTCAACAGGATTATCGTCAATACCGGACGGGAGGTGGGCCGAAGCCTGGACGATCTCATCCAGGTTATCGAGACCGACTCGACCTACGGGCCTCTCGGCAAGTTCCTCTACGGTTACGGCGGCAGGTGCGACATCAAGGTCCTTGACGCCGACAAGGC
>JAAZOO010000299.1 GCA_012797715.1 Geobacteraceae bacterium
AAGGAGAATAGAAATGAAGAATTGCTTTGTTACGTTAAACCTCATGTTGGTTCTTCTGCTGACCGCCTCGTGCGCCACGTACCACTTCGGTGTAAAGGACCGGGCCGAAAATCTTCCCGTTGAGTTCGGCCAGACCGAGGCTGCCATAGCCCAGGCGGAACAATCCCGCGGAGCACGGTACTGCCCTGAAAAGATTGCGACGGCGAAGGAACTGGGGAAACAGGCGGCAGAGACCTACTGGGTGTGCAATAATGATGAAGCAATGAGACTCCTGGCGGAAGCCCGCCGGCTGGCGAAAGAAGCGGAAGGATGCGGTCCGGCCCCTGTCGCGAAACCCGAACCGCCGCCGGCTCCGGCACCCCTTCCCGAGAAAATTTGCATGACGCTGAACGTGGAATTCGATTTTGACAAAGCGGACGTCAAACCGAAGTATCACGGCGTTATCGAGAAGGTTGCCGAATTCATGAAGAAGTATCCCGAGACGACCACCGTCATTGAAGGGCACACCGACAATCGCGGGAAATACGAATACAACATCAAGCTTTCCGAACGCCGCGCCGAGAGTGTGAAAAACTACCTCGTAGAGAAATTCGGCATCGACGCTTCCAGACTCTCAACAAAGGGGTACGGCTACACGAAACCCGTGGCAACCAATGCCACCGCCGCGGGACGGCAGAAAAACCGCCGCATCGATGCCACCTTCGAATGCGTCCAGTAGAAAACCCCTACTTGTTACGGTGAAAACCTTCGGCCAGAAAAAAGACCGGCTGTCCACGCATGGGGCAGCCGGTCTTTTTTTGGTGCTCTGATGGAGTATTGCTCTGTCACGAAGGAACGGCAGATGCGAGGGAGGAAGCCCCCGATTCCACACCTTCACGGCGTATAGAACGGAGGTCAAGAGGCGGAATGATTCCGCCCTCTCTTCTGACGTTCCCCCTGCCGTTTACAGAATCAATTCACTGCAACGGTTATCTGCCTCGGCTTCACTTCCTCCTTTTTCGGCAGGGTGATCGTCAGCACACCTTTCTCGCAGGAAGCCGCCACCTTTTCCCGATCGATGGACTGGGGAAGCGAGAAACTCCGCTGAAACGCGCCATAGCACCGTTCGATACGATGGTAGTTTTCCTTGCGTACCTGAGTTTCCTGCTTGCGTTCGCCGCGGATTGTCAGCGTAGCGTCCTCGATCTTGACCTCGATGTCCTTCTGATCGACACCAGGCAACTCAGCCTTGATAACGACTGCTTCGTCGTTTTCGAAGATGTCCACGAGAGGCTGCCATACGCCTTCCCTCAGGTCCTCGCCCGGATCACGGCTCCATGCCAGATCCAGAAGGCGATTCATCTGATCCTGCATGCTCCGCAACTCACGCAACGGGTTATACTTGACAATCGCCATCCCACACTTCTCCTTTTCCCGGCACTTGTTTCCAGAGGATACCACTCCGGGCCCTAAACTCAAGGAGTTTCATTTGAGGTGCTTCCCCTTTGGAATACTGTGTTTGAGTTTTTTGGAACCGTCGAAAAGGGAGTTTTTGGTTACAGCCCTTTTTTCCTTCAGGTCTTTCTTCTCATAATCACCTGCAAGCACAACCTCCGCTTCATCGGCCAGTCTTTCTATCATGTCTTTTTCGTTTTCCGTCATGGACCGTACCCCTTTTCAAACAATGCGTGTTGTATGCCGTTTCAATGAATCGAGAAGCCTGAACCCATCACCCCCTTTTCCCGTATCTCCTGCTGCGGGAGAAACCTCAAGCCTGGGTTGAAGTCTCTGAAATGACGAGCCTGAGCATGC
>JAAZOO010000300.1 GCA_012797715.1 Geobacteraceae bacterium
GGGTGATTATCGTTGCGGCCGGCCCGGTCTTCACCCTCCTTTTCGCCTATCTGGCATTCACCGTCGTCTGCATGATAGGGATTCCTTCAGCGACTTCGAAGGTAGGCGACGTGATGAAAGACAAGCCGGCGGCCCGTGCGGGAATCGTGAAGGGAGACCGGATTACCTCCGTGAACGGCGTAGCGGTTTCCCGCTGGAACGATATGGCGGAGCGCATCGCGTCCGGCGGTGGAAGGCCCGTGGATCTGGTCGTGGAGCGGAACGGAAAACCGTTTTCGGTGCGGGTTACCCCTGAGATGCGGACAAGCAAGGACCTTCTCGGCGATACCTTCACTACGCCGGTGATAGGAATCGTGGTATCCAATGACTACGTGACGGAGCAGTTCGGTCCCTTGGAGTCGGTGATAAAGGGCGCGGAGCAGACCTGGACCGTTACCAGGATGACCGTTCTTGCTGTGGCCAAGATGATCGGAGGGAGCATTTCCGCGGACAACATCGGCGGGCCCATCATGATTGCCAAGATGGCCGGGGAGCAGGCGAAAACGGGCATCGTGAGCTTCCTCGCCTTCATGGCCCTGCTGAGCATCAATCTCGGCCTTCTCAACCTTCTCCCTATCCCGATACTCGACGGCGGGCACCTGGTTTTCTACTTCTGGGAGATGATTTTCCGGAAACCGCTTCACATGAAGATTCGGGAGGTCGCGCAGCAGATTGGTCTTGTCCTTCTGATAGGACTCATGGCCCTCGCTTTCTATAACGATATCGTCAGGTATCTGATCGGGCAGGGATGACGTGAAGCTTCTGGTCATCGATACATCAACCGGCTCCTGCAGCGTGGCTCTGATGGAGAACGGCCGTTTGAGCGCCGAATGGCTGGTGAATCCCGAAACGACAGGATCCACTCCCCTTCTTCGCTCCCTGGATCTGGTGCTGGAGAGCGCCGGCGTCGAGATTGCCGCCATCGATGCCTTGGGGGTTACCCTGGGGCCCGGCTCCTTTACCGGCCTTCGTGTCGGTATCGCGACCGTCAAGGGCCTGTCGCTTGCCACGGGCGCCCCTGTTGCCGGTTTTTCCTCGCTGGCCATGCTCGCCATGAATCTTCCCTTTGCTGCATATCCGGTATGCCCTATGCTGGATGCCAGGAAGAACGAGGTGTACGCCGCGCTCTACCGGTGCGGTGACCTGCCGGAAACGATTTTCGGTGATTGCGTGGCCTCGCCGGACGACTTTCTGGATCACATCCGCGAGCCTACCCTCTTCATCGGCAGTGGGGCGCTTCGGTATCGGGAAACGATAACCGCGAGGCTCGGTGGTCTGGCGCATTTTGCTCCTTCCGGATGCCATGCTCCGCGAGCCTCGAGCGGAGCGCTGCTTGCGGCTGATTGCATTGCCCGGGGGGAAACGATCCCGGCGGGAAAACTTGTTCCTGCCTATATCAGGCCGTCGGAGGCGGAAATAGCCCGGATGAAGAAAGAAGCGGAGCTCGGGCACGGGCTTTCACCGTCCCGCTGAGTCACGGGA
>JAAZOO010000301.1 GCA_012797715.1 Geobacteraceae bacterium
CCTGCCGGACGGAGAGCGGTAACAGAGCTTCTCAAAACCTTCGAACATCGCCATGCCCGTTGCATGCGTAAGACCGGTGGCAATCCGACTGATTTCGGGTATATTTGGGAAGGGTTGGGATTGAAGCAGGAATTATCCTAGAAGATGCAGACACCTGATCGGCCAGCCAAGCGATGAAAGCCCGGCCCGTACCCTGATGAAGAGAAGACAGCGCGTCTATACAGGCCACTATCGGGTTCGTTCTTACGAAACCGACTCCCGGGACAGAGTCCGGCCCGTAACCCTCCTCAATTTCCTGCAGGATGCGGCATCGCTTCATGCCTCGTTGCTCGGTTTTTCAATCAAAGACCTTCGTGAGAAGAACGCAACATGGATGCTTTCCCGTTACCATATACGTTTTTTCCACTACCCTCTGCTAGGGGATGACCTCCGTGTCCGTACCTGGCGTTCCGTCTGCGAAGGGTATTATGCGTGGCGCGACTTTGAAGTTCTCGACCAGCACGGCACTGCCGTTTGCGCCGCGACCAGTTCCTGGATGGTTCTCAACCTTTCCACGAAACGTCCGGTCAAGGTCGAATCGGTTGTCGGGGATTTCCCCTGTCTGGATCGACGTGCCTTATCCAGCGGATTTTCTCCTGTGCCGAAACTCGAATCCTGGACACGAGAACTTCCATTCAGGGTCCGGTGGGCAGACGTGGATCTGAACGGGCATGTCAACCATGCGGTCTATGCGGGATGGGCGCTGGAGACCATTCCTCCCGGGTTTCTCATGGATTTCCTTCCGTATGAAGTCGAGATATCCTATCGATCCGAGGCCATGTGGGGAGATTGCGTACTTTCCCGTGCTTCGAAAATCGGCGCGTCGGATTCCAACGTCTTTCTTCATCAACTGGTTCGAGACGGAGATGGCAGGGAACTGACCCGCCTGAAAACCGTCTGGCGTCCCAATCACTAAAAAGACATATTTTTTTTCTTTTAAGGCATTCACCGTGGAACAATGGAAAAGAAGTCTCGCAGCATGCATTACCAGTCCCGAGGAGTTGGCAGGGTATTTCTCCCTAGACCCGGAACCGCTCAGGGCAGTCGTTGACAAATATCCCATGCGCATTTCCCCCCACTACCTAAGCCTGATGCATGGTGACGGCGATCCCGTCTGGCGGCAGTGTGTGCCGGACCCTCGGGAGTTGAAGGACGACGGTCTGGAATCCGATCCTCTCCATGAAGAGTTCCTCAGCCCGGTGCCGCGCCTCATCCACCGATACCCTGATCGGGTTGTCCTGCTTGCCGGTTCACAGTGCACCGTATACTGCAGATTTTGCATGCGGAAACGGACAATTGGCTGTACCCCAGGGGCATCGGATCACCAGGGACTTGACGATGCTTTCCACTACCTGGAGAAAACTCCGGCAATCCGGGATGTCATCCTTTCGGGTGGTGATCCGATGCTGCTGGTAGATGATGAACTGGAGGATATACTGCTCCGGATACGGAGAATCCCCCATGTGGAAATCGTTCGGATAGGAACGCGGGTACCCGTCACACTTCCATACAGGATCACTCCCCGCCTGTGTCGAATGCTGAAGCAGTTTCATCCCCTGTATATCAACACCCACTTCAATCATCCGCTTGAGATAACCGCAGAGTCCGCTGATGCCTGCTCTCTTCTCGCTGACGCCGGTATCCCCTTGGGAAATCAGACCGTCCTGCTGCGGGGTGTGAACGACGATACGGACACCATGAAGCGCCTGATGCAAAAACTCCTCATGATACGGGTGCGTCCCTACTACCTTCATCAAATGGATCCGGTTCGGGGGGGAGGTCACTTCCGAACCGACGTGAAAAAGGGAATGGAGGTAATGGCAGGCCTCCGTGGGCACACGTCGGGAATGGCAATTCCTTACTATGTGATAGACGTGCCGGGAGGGAAGGGCAAGGTGCCGGTGTTGCCGGATTCGGGGCGTTTTGTAGGCGACACCCTGCTTCTACGAAACTACCAGGGCGAGGATATTCCGTATCCGGTAACGTTGGATTCGGATTTTACAACTCTTCCGGAGTAAAGGCGACAACGTCGTCGATTGAGGAGGCACCGGTCAGCAGCATCACGAGACGGTCGATGCCGAAGGCAATTCCGGCAGACGGAGGCATGTCCGACAACTCCTGAAGAAATTTCTCGGGGAGCGGATAGACGAGCTTGGAAGAGTCTTGGCGTGCTGCCTGTTCAAGGATGAACCGGTCCCGCTGTTCTTCCGGATCGTTGAGTTCCGAATAGGCGTTTGCCAGTTCCAGCCCGCCGATATAGAGCTCGAATCGTTCCGCAACAGAGCAGTCCCCCGCCTTGAGCCTCGCCAGAGACCCCCGTTGCGCAGGATACTCTATGAGAAAGGTCGGTCTTTCCCATCCAAGCATCGGTTCGATGGAGCAGACCATAATTTCGTCAAACAGGTCCTGTTCCAGTGCTTCTTCGACAGGAATCCCTCCGAAACGGGAAAACGCATCCCGCACCGTAAGCCTTTCCCACGGTCCATCAAGAGCGATGCCCCTGCCGTTCCAATCCACCTGGGAATTCTTCCCCGCTGCCACGGCAGCGAAGCGAATCATTTCCTCACAATCATCCATTAATGCGAAATAGTCGGCATGTGCACGATACCATTCCAGCATGGTAAATTCCGGCAGATGACGCGAACCCCGTTCGCCATACCGCCAGCAGTGACAGATCTGGAAAATACGCTCGAGTCCCCCTGCAAGAAGCCTTTTCATGCATATCTCCGGAGAAGGGTGCAGTACCCAGGAACCGGAGGGAATGACATCTATATGTGCTTCCGGGATGGGGACAGGTATCCGATGGGGAGTGTCCACCTCGAGGAAACCGTTTCTCTCGAAGTAGGTACGCACGGCAGCGACGATCTTCGCTCTGGAGCGGAGGAAGGCGTAGCGGTTCGGAAAACGGCGGATGCCGTTCACAACGTTACCCTTTGACCCTCGTTGAGTACTCACCCGTGCGGGTATCGATGGTAATGAGCTCGCCTTCCTCGATGAAGGGGGGGACCCTCAGCACGTAGCCGGTTTCCACGGTCGCAGGTTTTGAATCACTGCCCGTCGTATCACCCTTGATCCAGGGATCGGTCTTGACCACACGCAGGTTCACGAAATTCGGGGTGGTGACTCCGATGGGTTTTTCCTGAAACATCAGGACATCCACCTCAAGATTGTCTATGAGGAAATTTTTTGCATCGCCGATGGCGTCCTCGCTGATAGTGATCTGCTCATAGCTCTGATTGTCCATGAAGCAGTAGTTCGTTCCTTCCTTGTAAAGATATTGCATCGTCCGTTCTTCAAGGTGAGCCGGCTCGAAGGTTTCGCCGGAACGGTAGGTCCTGTCGAGACTTGTCCCGTTTATCATGTTCCGCATCTTGGTGCGGTAGAGGGCCTGCCACTTGCCCGGCTTGGAGAATTCGAAGAAGGTGACGATGTAGGGATCACCGTCAATGGTAATTTTGAGACCCTTGCGCAGATCAGCAACAGTGTACATGGAAACGTTTCCTTTTCTTTGGATTTTTACTCGAAGTGCCTTACCCAGAACATGGGGGAAAGCATCTTTTTCAAAATTGGTCACTACACCCTTCCGTAACGGATACGGTACGAACAAATTGAGCCGTGAGATTCCACTATCCCAGATATCGCACATACTGCCGAGGGAAAGGCCCCAATGCAACGGGATGAGGACCGGAAATCCTACGGACGCCGGTCTTCCATGGACGCAGGAACAGGAACTGCTGCAATCAGTAGCGATTGTCTTGTCACAACTTACGAATCCATGTATCCGTGCCGAAACGGAGGACAGCCCTGATAACCCTGAAATCCGGAGAACGTGAAGGGGGGGTACGTGGCAAAAAACAGGCGTGCGGGACGTGTCTATTTTGAGCGATAGGTTATACGCCCTCGCGACAGGTCGTAGGGAGAGAGTTCAACCGTTACCTTGTCACCGGGAAGTATTTTAATGAAAAATTTTCTCATTTTACCGGAAATGTGTGCAAGTACGACATGGTCGTTTTCGAGCTTTACACGGAACATGGCATTGGGAAGCGGCTCGATTACCGTACCTTCCACTTCAATGGCTTCTTCTTTCTTCATGGGCACTCCTTGGGGCACTGGTTCTCTCACGAGGGTTGCAAGAGCTTAAACAAATCAGTTTATAGTCGGATTTGTGAAAAATTGCAAGGTCATTTCCGTTCACGATGGTTCAGGCCTTCATTCTTGCCAGGTTCAGGCGCTCTGGTACTCTAGTAACAGGATGTGTACAAAGAAACAACGGGGGTGCGCTATGGGATATGACGTTCGTAATTATTACGCAGGGACCTGGACAGACGCCCGGTCCGGGATGCGTTTTGAAAGTACGAACCCGGCGAATTACCATGAAGTAGTTGCGTCGGTCTCTCTCTCCGGCAGGGAGGATGTGGACCTTGCCGTGGCCGCGGCGCGAGACGCGTTCCAGAGATGGGCTCTCACTCCGGCGCCGAAGCGGGGCGAACTGCTTTTCCGGGCAGCCGCTATCCTGACGGAACGTAAGGAAGGGTTGGGACGGTTGGTGACACGGGAAATGGGGAAAGTGCTCCCGGAAGGACTCGGAGACGTTCAGGAGGCCATTGATATGGCCTTCTACATGGCGGGAGAGGGGAGAAGGCTTTCTGGAGAGACGGTGCCTTCGGAGTTGCCGGACAAGGACTGTAAAAGCGTCAGGGAACCCCATGGCGTGGTGGCCCTTGTCACTCCCTGGAATTTTCCCACGGCGATACCTGCCTGGAAGCTGTTTCCGTCCCTCATTTGCGGCAACACGGTCGTGCTGAAGCCCTCATCCACGACACCGGCCTGTGCCGCCGCTCTTGTGGAAGCTCTCGCAGATGCCGGCATTCCTCCGGGAGTTGTGAACCTTGTGCACGGCCCGGGCGGTGATGTGGGTGAATATCTTGCGATACATCCCGATGTGGATGCCGTGTCATTCACTGGTTCCTGCGCGGCAGGAGAGCGGCTTCACTCTCTCTTGGCCGGTCTGCATCGGCCGTTTGCGGCGGAGATGGGAGGGAAAAACGCAATTCTTGTCATGGACGACGCCGACCTGACTCTGGCACTGGAAGGGGTTCTGTGGGGTGCCTTCGGCACCAGCGGCCAGCGATGTACTGCCGCAAGTCGGGTAATTGTCCACGAAAGGATTCATGACCGTTTTCTGGAGATGCTGGTGAACGGCGCGAACCGCCTGCGTCTTGGCCCCGGCCTCAATCCTGAGACGGATGTGGGTCCCGTGGTGAACCGTCAGCAGATGGACAGGGTCCTGGAGTACATCCGAATCGGAGTTGCAGAGGGAGCCACGCTGGCCGCTGGAGGCGGAAGGTATGAACAAGGCCCCTGCGCAGACGGCTATTTCATCCAACCCACGGTATTTTCCGGGGTACACACTGCCATGCGTATCGCCCGAGAGGAAATCTTCGGCCCGGTGGTTTGCGTTTTCAGATGTTCCTGCCTCGAGGAAGGCATCAATATGGCCAATAGCGTGCCGTTCGGCCTGTCGTCCGCCATCTACAGCCGGGACGTAAACTCGACCGCCCGTGCAGAAAGGGACCTGAAAAGCGGTCTCGTTTACATCAACGCCTCCACAATCGGCGCAGAGATTCAACTCCCCTTCGGAGGCTGGAAGAGTTCCGGCTCCGGCCATCCCGAGGCAGGGGGGAAGGGCGGGGCGCTGGAGTTCTACAGCAGGACAAAGGTCATCTATCGAGACTTCAGCGGCAGACTCCAGAAGGCGCAGATTGACTGACGGGCAAAGGGAGGAGCATCCATGGAATACACTGCACCCATTTCCCGCCGAGCCGACCAGGTATTTACTCCCGCGCTCCATTTCTACTACCCTTTTTCCATTGTTCGGGGCGAAGGAACCTATGTCATCACGGACGACGGCAAGCGTCTCCTGGATTTTTCTTCCGGATTGGCGGTGCTCAACATCGGTCACAACCACCCGCAGGTTGTCGATGCAGCCCGCAGGCAGATGGAGCGGCTTATCCACACCGGTGGCGTGTACCTGAATGAGACGACAGTAACTGCAGCGGAAATGCTCCTTTCCATTATGCCTGAGGGGCTTGAATGTCTGTTTTTCAGCAACTCGGGAGCCGAGGCCGTGGATGGGGCGTTAAAACTCGCACGGTTTGTTACCGGCAGGCAGGGTATCGTCTCCTGCACAGGGGCCTTCCACGGCAGGACCTTCGGCGCGCTGTCGGTAACGACCAGTTCGGCCGCATACCGGGCGAGGTACCACCCGCTTCTTCCCTCCATCTATCAGATGCCGTACCCCTACTGCTTCCGCTGTCCCTTCCGGCGCACTCCTGTCTCGTGCGGTCAGCACTGCCTCTCCGAATTGGAGACAATCTTCAGGCACCGGATTCCTCCCGAAGAGATTGCGGCGGTACTTATCGAGCCCATTCTCGGCGAGGGAGGGTACTCCCCGGCTCCGGTACCTTTCCTGAAAAAGCTCCGCTCGCTATGCAACCGGCACGGTATCCTGCTCATCTTCGATGAGGTCCAGTCCGGTATGGGAAGGACCGGGCAATGGTTTTCCTGTGAACATGCGGGGGTTTCTCCAGATATCATGACCGTCGCCAAAGGGATAGCGTCGGGTTTTCCCCTTTCCGCCGTCGTGGCGGGAAGGAACATCATGGAGCAATGGCCGCCGGGCGCTCACGGCACCACCTTTGGCGGGAATCACGTGTCATGCGCGGCTTCCATTGCCACCATCAAGGTAATCAGGGAAGAAGGACTTCTGGAAAAGGCACGGGTCCAGGGTCAAGAAGTACTCGAAAGACTGCGCCGCCTCGAATCCACCCATCGGCTTGTGGGACAGGTGCGGGGATACGGATTCATGATCGGCGTCGAGTTTGTTACCGAGGAAGGAGAACCGAACGGAGACGCATGCCAGAAGGTCATCAACGCCTGCCTGCAAAAGGGATTGATTTTGATTGGGTGTGGCCGGGAGCGGCACGTAATCCGTTTCATCCCCCCGCTTACGGTATCGCGAGAAGAGCTGGAAAGCGCGCTTGAAATCCTGGAAGAGGCGATACGGGGGATGTCATGAGACGGGAGCGTGTACTGATCATGGGGGCGGCGGGGCGGGATTTTCACAACTTCAATGTCTGCTTCCGCGATGTTCCCACTGTTCGCGTTGTCGCCTTTACCGCTACGCAGATACCCTTTATCACGGAGCGGAGGTATCCTCCATCGCTCGCGGGAAAGCTCTACCCACGGGGTATACCCATCCACGACGAATCACGTCTGAGGGAGCTGATTGCGCGGCTGCGCGTGGATCGTGTAATCTTTTCTTACAGCGATATCTCCCACGGGGAAATCATGCACCGAGCCTCCCTCGTTCTTGCTTGCGGGGCAGATTTTTCGCTTCTCGGCCCCGCCTCAACCATGCTGAAAAGCAGAAAACCGGTGATCTCTGTCTGCGCGGTCCGCACCGGGTGCGGCAAAAGCCAGGTATCACGCTACCTGTGCGGCATAGTGCGGAGCGAGGGGCTGACGCCGGTCGTGGTGCGTCATCCCATGCCGTACGGAAATCTGTCGAGGAAGGGAGTTGAACGCTTTGGCCGCTTCGAGGATCTATCCCTTCACCACTGCACCATCGAGGAAAGGGAAGAATATGAGCCGCTGCTCCAGTACGGGGCCGTCGTGTATGGAGGGGTGGATTACGGAAAGATCCTGCAACAGGCGGAAAAGGAGGGGGACGTCCTGATCTGGGACGGCGGGAACAATGATTTTCCATTCTTTGCCCCCGACCTGGAAATCGTCCTCGTGGACCCTCTCCGTGCCGGTCATGAAACGGAATTCTTCCCGGGAGAGGTCAATTTGCGGCGTGCCTCCATCGTTGTCATCAACAAAATCAATGCCGTGCCTCGTATCGTCTGCGATCGCATGGAAGAATCGGTCCGTACAGTAAACCCGGCGGCAACCATCGTCAGGACCGAATCCCTGGTCCGGCTCTCAGAGCAGGACGCGGTAACGGGGCGGCGTGTGCTGGTCATTGAGGACGGCCCTTCCATTACCCACGGCGGACTCGCGTCGGGTGCCGGCTATGCGGCCGCCGTCCGGTTCGGCGCCGGGGATATCGTCGATCCGCGGCCGTACGCTGTCGGCACCCTAGAGGAAACCTACCGGGCCTACCCCCATATCAGGCGGGTGCTTCCCGCCATGGGATACAGCGAGACGCAGATGGAGGACCTGCGGCGTACCATCGATGAGACCCCGTGCGACATCATCATCTCCGCGACCCCCTTCGACCTCCGCCGGCTGTTTACCCCGTCGAAGCCCGTTGTCCGTGCCTATTACGATATTAACGAAGAGCACGGGGAGCCCCTGAAAAAAATTGTATTGCAATTTCTTTCCGGAATAAGCCATTAATCATACCTTTCATCATCCCGAGGAAGGACTACCCATAGGTATGAAAACGTGTATCAAACGCATGGAACTGCCGAACGGACTGCGGGTTTCCGTGTACGATTCCACCCGCCGCTATTACGAAGATTACCATCTGATCAGACTCGAGTTTGTCTGCAGGGTGACGCTTAGCAGAGAATTTTTTGATGACCGGGAATCCTTTGAAGATGCGAACCGTCTCCTGGGCGACACCGCGGTCTATCGTCGAATCTGTGAAAAAATGGGCGTTCCCTATGCCGGTATCGAGGCGGCCCGGGAAAGCATCATTACCGATTTCGTGAAAAATGCTCTTCCCTATTTCACTGTTGAAAGTTTTCCCCGCAAACTTGTCCTTTCGGAATATGCAAAGGCAAAGGAAAAGGCAGGACGGTTCGGGACGGAAAGAGGGGCGTTTCGTGAATGAGGTCACGGTACCCATTGAAAGACTGGCATTCGGCGGCGCCGGGCTGGGGCATGTGGGCGGAAAAGTCTGTTTTGTTCCTTTCACCGCTGTCGGGGATACGGCACGGGTTCGAATCACGAAGGAAAAGAGGTCGTACCTGGAGGGGGAACTTCTGGGGTGCGCTCCCCCCTCTGCAGAAAGGACTGAGCCACCGTGTCCCGTCTTCGGGCAGTGCGGAGGATGCTGCTGGCAGCATCTCCCCTATGAAACTCAAGTCACGGCAAAACAGGAAATCTTCTGCGAGGTGCTCGGTCGTATCGCACGGGTAGATCCGGTCCTTGTTCAGCCCCTTATACCGGCTCCCTCGCCCTATGGCTACCGAACCCGGGTACAGTTCAAGGTTCGCTGCATCAACGGCATGCTCCACCTCGGGTTTTATCGGCAGGGTTCCCACTTTGTCGTGGACGTTCCCGGCCGGTGCCTCATAGCCAATGAACAGGTGAATCACATCCGAGAGACACTTTTGCCCCTGCTTACGGGATTTCCCGAACCGCACCTGCTTCCCCAGATTGATGTCGCAACCGGTGATCACGGCGACGCCCTGCTCCTATTCCACTATATCGGTGAACGGGTCCCTGCGATTATGGACTGGATGAAAGAATCGCTCCCGGGCCCGGTGCCGGTAACCGGCATCTTCCTCCAGACGGGACGCAAGGGAACGATACGAAAGGTGTGGGGAGACGAGCGAGTATCGTACACTGTATCTTCGAGGCTTTTTCCGAAACTCTCCGAGGTAGAACTTTCCTTCCGCTGTGGGGGGTTTTCCCAGGTACATTATCGGCAGAACCTTGCGTTGATTGAAACAGTTCTTACATGGGCCGATCTTCGGGGTACGGAACGGGTTCTTGATCTTTTCTGCGGAAACGGTAATTTCTCACTCCCCGTCGCACGGTTGTGCAAAGAAGTGGTCGGCATCGAGGAGTTTGAACAATCCATTCAAGACGCTGTCACCAATGCCAAAGAGAACGGCATCTCAAATGCCCGTTTTCACTGCATGTCCGCTGAAGGAGGACTGCGGCGCCTGACGGAATCCGGTGAAATCTTCCAGGTGGTTTTGCTGGATCCCCCACGGACGGGAGCCCGGGAGGCGGTACGCCTCATTGCCGGCACAGCTCCGGAGAAAATCCTGTACGTATCCTGTGACCCGCCAACTCTTGCGAGGGATGTCGCCGAACTCGGAAAGCAAGGATACCGTGTTGCAGCGACTCGGGCGGTCGACATGTTCCCGCAGACATATCATATCGAAAGCGTTACCCTCCTTGTAAGATCCTGAACTGTTTTTGGGAAAGATATTTGCAAGCCGAAATCCGATGGTGCGATCCGCCGGTGGAGGGTGAAGAAAAACGGTCCCGCAAACCGGTATCCAATAAAACCCTGTTTGCACATAGAAGCGGAATTCGGACGGCCAAACCGGTTCACGGCTGTAAAACGGTTTGGCGCTCAAGTGTATCAATTTATCAGGAGCATGATCAATTTTGATGACAGTCGGAAAAACCGGACCGGCATATGCCCGTCATTCTCCTGAACCCTTTTATGAAGGAAATCCGATGCCTGGTTTTTTGCAATGTCAGAACATGTGGTGACCCAAGAAAGTTGGAGGAGACAAGATGAACAAATCAGAGCTTATTGAAGCCCTTGCACAAAAGAAGGACCTTTCTTTCAAGAAATCCGAAGAAATAATACATACCATCTTCGAATCCATGTCCAATGCCCTTCATGCAGGTGAAAGAATCGAGATACGCGGTTTCGGCAGTTTCGTCATAAAGCACTACAAACCCTACGTCGGCCGTAATCCCAAGACAGGTGAAGCCATCACTGTAAAGCCGAAAAGGCTCCCCTTTTTCAAAGTTGGAAAAGAACTCAAGGAAAAAGTCGACACGTAATTCTCTTTCCTTGCGCTATCCCTGCTGTTTCCTTTTGTTACTCTCTCCTTTCGAGCCATGCGTCGCTTCCGTCCCATGACGGACTGCGATTGTGAGGGAAATCAGCGACTATTCTCTCCTTTCTCGAAAGTCATACTCCTTTGATTCGGGCGCTCCGGGGTCTGACAGAATGCGTTTTTTCCAGCTGATCGAGGCACTGGGCGGGCTCGGCATTTTCGTCCTCGGCATGAAAACCATGGCGGACGGTCTCCAGAGGCTGGCCGGCGGGGGTATTCGTCGGGTACTGGAAAAAGTTACGGGAAACCGCCTGTCCGCCGCACTTACCGGGGGGTGTCTGTCGACCCTTCTCCAATCCAGCGGTGCAGCCTCAATTCTCATTATCGGTTTTGTCAACGCGGGTCTTCTCTCCCTCTACCAGGCGCTGGGCATGCTTATCGGAACGGGGCTCGGAACCACTGTCGCGGTCCAGTTCCTGGCATTCAAAATCTCCTTCCTCGCGCTGCCCTCCATTTTTCTCGGTGTTTTCCTTCGTTTCTTCACCAGAAGGCGCAAATGGACCTTTTGCGGCGAGGTACTGTTGGGATTCGGTCTCCTCTTTTTCGGTCTCGATACCATGGAGTCCCGATTCGTCGCCTTGGGAGAAAGTGTCTATTTTCAGAAATATTGCTCACTGGTGATGGACCTTCGTCTTGCAAGCGTTCTTTCCGGCGCACTTTTGACCTTTCTGGTCCAGTCGGGAGGCACTGCAGTGGGAATCATCATCGCGCTGGCGGCAAGCGGAACAATCGGTTTCGAACAGTCAGCCGCCATGGTGCTGGGAGAAGTTCTGGGAACGGCGGGACTGGCAGGTATCGGCGCAATCGGCGGGACGGTGACGGCGAGACGAACCGTCTTGTTTTTCGCCGGTAGCACGCTGGTTTCCATCGGCATTGCCCTTGTATTTTTTCCTTTGTTTCTGAAGCTTGTTTTCCTCGTTACTCCCGGTGACACCTCGCTGCTCCAGAAACAGGGGGCGCCGTTAACCCCCGGAAATACCGTATCAGCCTCCCGGGCGGGGATCGCTCGGGCAATCGCCAACAGCCACACGGTATTCAGCATGCTGAGCGCATTGCTCCTGCTCCCGACAATCGGGATATACGCCCGCCTGGCGGCCGGAATGCCGCCTTCGGTAAACGGTGACATCGATACGGAACCCCATTCCCGCTACCTGGATTTCCGAGTCATTAACACCCCTTCACTGGCATTTGTTCAGGCCGGCAGCGAGCTGAGACGCATGGCAAAAGTGGCCCATTCCATGGTAGCCGATTCGATACGACAGTTTTCCGGATTCGACACTAAGACCGAAGCATACATCAGGCAGAGGGAAACTCTCCTGGATGTTCTCCAGAAGGACCTTTCCACCTTCCTGGTTGCCCTGGCCCGCAGGTCGCTTTCACCCGAGGCGGCGCACGAGGTCCCGGTCATGTTGAACACCGTGAACGACCTGGAAGATATCGGCGATAACTGTGAAGTCATACTTGAATGCCTGCGTCGTAAAAAAGAGGAAAACATATACTTCTCACCTGCGGCCATGGAGGAGATCGTATCGCTCGCGAGAAAGTCTGAACGCCTCATGTCAACCGCCGTGAAATGCCTCGAAAACTCCCACTGTCCCGACATGGTCGGGAATCTCGCACTGAAGAACGATATCCTCCGCTCTGCCGTCGTTCTCAAGGGAAACCATCTGGAAAGGCTCAGTACCGGCGCCTGCACGGTAGTCGCCGGGCTGCTCTTCATGGACATAATTTCCGCTTTCGCCCGTATTGGAGAAACAGCATTCGCGATTATAAAAAACCGGAGCAGCTTTGAAGATGAAACATCCTGCAGCATCGATTGATCTAGGCACTAACAGCGCCCGCCTCCTGATAGGCACCCTGGATGAGGGAAGACACATTCGTCCTCTTTTCGTCAAAAAGTGTATTACCCGACTGGGAGGTGGATTTTCCCGCACAACCGGGCTCTCACCCGAGGCCCGCTCAAGGACGCTGGCAGTCTTGCGGGATTTTGCAGTGGAGATTACCCGCCATGGGGTGGCGGATATCCGGGCTGTCGCCACCAGCGCGGTGCGGGATGCCGTCAATGGCCCCGAGTTCGTGGAAGAGGTCTTTCATGAAACAGGAATCCGACTCCGGATCATTGACGGACGGGAAGAAGCGCTTCTGAATCTCCGCGGTGTCGCCGCCGGCTTGAGACTGGAAGGGAGATTTCTTCTCTTCGATATCGGAGGCGGAAGTACCGAATATACCCTGGCGCAGGGCGCTTCGATGATCTTTACCAGGAGTCTCCCCCTCGGCGTCGTCAGGCTTACGGAAGGAAAGGGCGACATCCCGTCCATGGAGGACAAAATCGACCGTGAACTGGAAGCGTTGCGCAGGGACATGGTGGCGGCCGGTCACGAAACGTTCCTGTCGCAGGCCATTCTGGTGGGTACCGCGGGAACGCCTGCCACGCTTGCAGCCATCGACGTGAAACTGTCGGATTTCGATTACCGGAAGGTCCACGGGCATTCTCTTTCCCTTAAAGCCATCACCCGTATCCGCGACACCCTGTTTCCCCTGACCCCGCACCAGCGTCTCCATGTTCCGGGGCTCGAAAGGGGGAGGGAGGATCTGGTGGTCGCCGGAATTCTCATCACCATGAGAACCATGGAACTGTTCGGATTCGAAAGGCTTACGGTATGCGATACCGGAATCCTGGAGGGAATCCTCTCAGAAGCGGCCTGCCAGGGGGGAGGAGATTCTGACACCTTTTCCCCCGGCTGACAGGGAAGAGGATACCGGAGTTCCCATTGCCGTCAGCGGCATGGGGAAGGAGAAAGACATGCCGTGCGCGTCTCTGTTGCGAGCCAGTTTGCTGTTGACAGCAAACCCTGTTTGTCTGTATATTTCACGGCAATTTCGGGAAGAAATTCCCGTATTTTTGTTTCAGGAGGCGCCTTCTCCATGAAAGAAATCCTTTCCGGAAATGAAGCGATAGCCCGCGGGGCATACGAGGCCGGGGTCATGGTCGCAACAGCATATCCGGGCACCCCTTCTACGGAGATTCTGGAAAACATCATTCGGTACAATGAAGTCGACGCCTCCTGGTCGCCCAATGAAAAGGTCGCGTTGGAGGTTGCCATGGGCGCCTCGTTCGCCGGGGCGCGCACTCTGGTCGCCATGAAGCACGTGGGCGTCAACGTTGCCGCGGATCCCCTGTTCACCCTCTCCTACACCGGAATCAAGGGAGGTCTCGTTCTCGTTACCGCCGATGACCCGGAAATGCATTCTTCCCAGAATGAGCAGGACAACCGCAACTACGCCAAGTTCGCAAAGGTCCCCATGCTGGAACCGGCCGACTCCCGCGAATGCAAGGAATTCACGCGGCTGGCCTTGGAGCTTTCCGAGGCGTACGACACGCCGGTCATGCTCCGCACCACGACCCGCATCTCCCACAGCAAGTCCATCGTGGAACTGGAAAACCGTGTCAGCGGGCTCCCTGCCCCAGCCCTCGTGTCCAACGCAGCGAAGCAGGTAATGCTCCCTACCAACGCCAAGGTCCGTCACCCCCTGGTGGAAGCCCGCATGGCAAAACTCGCCGAGGCGGCCAACTCCATGGCTGTCAACCGCATGGAGATGCGTGATACCGCGATGGGAATCATCACCTCGGGCGTCTGCTACCAGTACGTGAGAGAGGTGTTCCCGAACGTCTCCACCTTGAAGCTGGGACTGGTCAACCCGCTTCCGCTTTCCCTCATCCGCGACTTTGCCGCAAAGGTCGACCGCCTGTTCGTGGTGGAAGAACTGGACCCCTGCATCGAGGAACAGGTGAAAGCCCTGGGAATCCCCGTTTCCGGCAAGGATTTTCTGCCCCTGTGCGGAGAGCTCTCGCCCGGCAGGATACGCGCCGCATTCGCCTCCATCGGTGTCGGCACTGAAAAAGCTTCCATGCCGGTGGGAGAGGCATTGGCTCCGACTCTTCCGGGGAGGCCGCCCAACATGTGTCCGGGCTGCCCGCACCGCGGAGTCTTCTACGCCCTCAATAGGCTCAAGGCCTACGTTACCGGCGATATCGGCTGTTATACCCTGGGTTTCCTACCCCCGCTATCCTCCATGGAAACCTGCGTCTGCATGGGCGCATCCATCGGCAATGCCACCGGAGCGGTTAAGGTGGTTCCCGAGGAGGAAAAAAGAAAGGTCGTTGCGGTGATCGGTGATTCCACCTTTTTCCACAGCGGTGTCACCGGACTCATGGACATGGTCTACAACAAAGCTCCGTCAACGGTGGTGATTCTCGATAATCGCATTACCGCCATGACAGGTCGCCAGGACAACCCGGCCTCAGGCTATACCCTCATGAACGAACCGGCGCACAAAGTCGATATCCCTCTCCTGTGCTCCTCACTGGGCGTAAAGCATGTCCGCGTGGTCAATCCCTACGACCTGGAAGAAACAAAGCAGGCGCTCAAAGAAGAGATGGAGCGCCCCGAGACATCGGTCATTATTACCGACAAGCCCTGCGTGCTCATCAAGCGGGAAGGCGTATTCCAGCGCGGGCCTTTGTGCTCGGTAGACGTGGAGGCATGTATCGGGTGCCGCGCCTGTCTCGGCCTGGGTTGCCCGGCTATCCAGTGGCGGCCCGCCGAAGGGAAGAAAGGGGTTCCGTTTATCGATGCGGGTCTCTGTACCGGGTGTGACGTCTGCCGGCAACTCTGCACGTTCAACGCGATCAGGAGGGCGCAATGAGTGACAAGGTAACCAATCTGCTTCTGGTCGGCGTTGGCGGCCAGGGGATCCTCCTGGCATCGGAGATCCTGTCCGAGACCTTCATGCTGGCCGGTTTCGACGTAAAGAAGAGCGAGATTCACGGCATGTCCCAGCGTGGGGGGAGCGTCGTCTCCCATGTACGCTACGGGCGGGAGGTCTTCTCTCCCATCGTACCGGAAGGGGAGGGTGACATCCTTTTCGGTTTCGAGCTGATGGAAACCTGCCGCTATCTACCCCTCCTGAAGCCGGGCGGCACGGTGGTCGCCAACGATCTGCGCATCCCGCCGCCGTCGGTGCTCATGGGAAAAGATGTCTATCCGGAAGGTATTGCCGACCGGATAGGGGCCGAATTCCCCGATTTCCTCCTGGTGGACGGTCAGAAACTGGCAATGGAGGCGGGAAATCCCCGTGCCGCCAACACGGCCCTGCTGGGAGCTGTTTCTCGTCGTCTCGACGTGGCCGAAGACTACTGGCTTCAGGCACTAGAAAAGATGGTTCCCCGCAAGGCCCTGGAGGTGAACAGGAAGGCCTTCCTGCTGGGGAGAGGTCTCTAACCCCAGCGCTTCGACGTTCTTCGGCGAATTTCCTGCAGCCGTCATGCAATGCCTGTCCTGAGAGGTAGCAAGATATGTACTATAATGAGGAATTCGAAACACTGCCGCGGCCCGCTCTCGAAGCCCTTCAACTGAAACGGCTGAAAAGTATGGTGGAAAGGGTCTGTGCCAAGGTTCCGTTTTACCGTGAGTCATTGGCGAAGGCAGGCATCACACCCCATGACGTCCGATCCCTGGATGACCTGCGCAGGCTCCCCTTTACTATCAAGCAGGACATGCGTGATGCGTATCCCTACGGCCTTTTTTCCGCGCCCATGGAAGATATCGTCCGTATCCACGCTTCGTCCGGGACCACCGGAAAGCCGACGGTTGTCGGCTACACCCAGAAGGATATTGACATATGGTCTGAATTGATGGCCCGGTCATTTGTCGCTGCCGGGGTGCACCGGGGCGATATTATCCACAACTCGTACGGGTACGGCCTTTTCACAGGCGGCCTCGGCGCCCACTACGGCGCGGAAAAGCTTGGTGCCTCGGTCATTCCCATGTCCGGCGGTAATACGAAGAGGCAAATCCTGATCATGAAGGATTTCGGCTCCACGGTCCTGACCTGTACCCCTTCCTATTCCCTCTATCTGGCGGAATCGGCCGGAGAAGAAGGTGTGGACATCCGGTCTCTGAAACTACGAGTCGGCATCTTCGGCGCCGAGCCCTGGTCGGAATCCATGCGGGGCGAAATAGAGGAAAAGCTGAACCTCAGCGCCATCGACATCTACGGACTTTCAGAAATCATGGGACCGGGTGTCGCCATTGAGTGCCAAAAGGCAAAGCACGGTCTGCATATCTGGGAGGACCACTTTATCCCCGAGATCATCAATCCCGAGACCGGAGAACCGGTAGCGGAAGGGGAAAAGGGCGAACTGGTGATTACCACCATTACCAAGGAAGGTATTCCGCTCCTCAGATACCGAACCCGCGACATCACCAGCATAAGCTACGAACCGTGCGCGTGCGGCCGCACCCATGCCCGCATTGCCCGAATGAGCGGCCGGAGCGACGACATGCTCATCATCCGCGGCGTTAATGTGTTCCCATCCCAGATTGAGTCTATTCTCATGAAAATCGAGGGAGTTGAGCCGCACTACCTCCTCATCGTGGAACGCAAGGATAACCTGGATATCCTGGAAGTACAGGTGGAGGTTGATGAACGGATCTTCTCCGATGAAGTCAAACAGCTTCAGGTCCTTGCCCAGGCCATTGAGAAAGAAATTAAGGTTCTGCTGGGCATAAGCTGCAAGGTGCGGCTCGTGGAGCCGAAGACCATTGCCCGTAGCGAAGGCAAGGCGCAACGGGTTATCGACAAGCGAAAACGGTAGAAAGGACCGACGCTTCTGCGAGACACACCGGCGCAGCAATCTCCTTTTTCAGGCCCATGCTGGGAAAGTAGCCGTCAAAAAAACGCAAGCAGGGGGTTCCCATGAAAGTCGAACAGATCTCCGTCTTCATAGAAAACAAATCGGGACGCCTCGCCGAGGTGACCGCCATTCTGGGTGATGCCGGCGTCAACATCCGCGCCTTGTCCTTGGCTGACACCAGTGATTTCGGCATCCTGCGGCTCATTGTCAATGACCGTGAAAAAGCAAAGCAGGTGCTGAAAGAAAAGGGTTTCACCGTCAGCAAAACCGAAGTGGTTGCCATCGAGGTGCCGGACAGGCCGGGCGGCCTTTCCGAGATACTTCAAGCCCTTGACAGTGCATCGATAAATGTCGAGTACATGTATGCCTTTGTTGAACGATGCGGTGAAAACGCGGTCATTATTTTCCGTTTCGACGAAACGGAAAAAGCTATTGAGACGTTAACGAAAAAAGGCTTCAACATCCTTGAGGGAGAACGGTTGTATCGCATGTAACTTCCCCCGGGAAATTTTTATTTTTGTTTGCATTGGAGGATCTATGGGAAGGTTCGTCATGAGTGCGCTTGCCGCACTGGTTGTCGTGGTATGTGCGACTGCCGCGTCGGCGGGGTCCACCATCAGAATCGGCGGTCTGTTTGCGGTCACCGGTCCTGCGTCGTTCCTGGGTGAGCCGGAGAGAAACACGCTGGAAATGCTGGTTAGGGAGACAAATGCGAAGGGAGGGATACAGGGATCCAGAATCGAGCTTTTCGTCTACGATACCCAGGGGGACGCCACCAAGGCCGTGCAGCTTGCAACAAAGCTGATAAAGAATGACAAGGTCGTCGCCATTATCGGACCGAGCACGACAGGGGAATCCCTGGCTGTGATACCGGTTGCGGAAAGGGAAGGGATTCCCCTCGTGTCGTGTGCGGCCGGCATCAAGATCACCGAGCCCGTCAAGAAATGGATATTCAAAACTCCTGCCAATGACCAGGTCGCCGCGGAAAAAATATTCAACTACGCTGCAAAGCTTAAACAGAAAAGGATAGCAATCATAACGGTATCCGACTCGTATGGTTCCTCCGGCCGCGAGCAGCTTAAAGCACTTGCCGCAAAGAAGGGGTTCACGATTGTTGCCGACGAGGTCTATTCCCCCAAAGATACCGATATGACCCCCCAGCTCACCAAGATTCGAGGCGCCAACCCGGACGCCATCATCTGCTGGGGCACGAATCCCGGACCGGCGGTTGTCACGCGCAACCTGAAGCAACTGGGGATCACTATCCCCCTTTACCAGAGTCATGGTGTTGCGTCCAAGAAGTTTATCGAGTTGGCGGGGGCCGCTGCTGCCGAAGGCGTGACGCTGCCGGCGGGAAAACTTGCCATCTACGATATCCTGCCGAAAAACGATCCGCAGGCGCGACTCCTCAGGGAATACGATCAGGCCTATCAAAAGAACTACAAGGTCGAGGCCTCGACTTTCGGAGGATACGCCTATGACGGTTACCGGCTGATCGTGGAGGCGATAAAGAAATCCGGAGCGACGCCGGAAAAGATTCGGGCCGGACTGGAAAACACCAAGAGGATGGTGGGCGTTTCAGGAATTTTCACCCTGTCGCCGACAGATCACAACGGTCTTGACCTATCGGCATTCGAAATGGTACGGGTATCCCGGGGAGACTGGGTCCTGGCTCACTGATCAGCATCCGCCTGATGCCAATGGAGGGAAAAATGGTGAAGAAAACATCTAACGGTTTCATGTTTCTCGTGATTTTCCTCGTTCTGTCAGCGGGCACGGTTTTCGCCGCGCCTCCCATCAAGATAGGCGGCCTGTTTTCGGTAACGGGTCCTGCCTCGTTCCTTGGCGAACCCGAACGGAATACCGCCCAGATGGTCGCGGATCAGATAAACGCCGCCGGCGGAATCAAGGGACGCACGGTTGAACTCATCGCCTATGACACGCAGGGTGATGCGACCAAGGCCGTCCAGGCCGCGACGCGTCTGGTGAAAGAGGGAGTTGTGGCAATCATCGGTCCCAGCACGACCGGCGATTCGATGGCAGTCATTCCTGTCGTGGAGAGGGCGAAGATTCCCCTGATTTCGTGCGCTGCCGGGATTAAGATCACCGAGCCGGTTAAGCCGTGGGTTTTCAAAACGGCACAGAATGATTATCTGGCTGTGGCAAAGATATATGAGGATCTGGTCAAGAGAAAGATGACCCGGGTCGCACTCCTTACCGTTTCCGACTCGTTCGGATCCTCCGGCAGGGAACAGCTCAAGGCGCTTGCAACCAAGTACGGAATAACTATTGTTTCCGATGACACCTACGGCCCGAAGGATACCGACATGACGCCTCAATTGACCAAGATCCGCTCAGGTCAGGCACAGGCGCTCGTTTGCTGGGGCACGAACCCCGGACCCGCGATTGTTGCCAGGAACGCCCGTCAGCTCGGTCTCAAAATCCCCCTCTACATGAGTCACGGCGTCTCATCCAAGAAATTCATCGCGCTTGCAGGGGACGCTTCCGAAGGGATTGTGCTCCCCTCGGGAAGGGTGCTGGTTGCCGATCTTTTGCCGAAATCCGACAAGCAGAAAAGATCCCTCCTTGCCTTTGTCCAGGAGTACCAAAAACGATTCAATGCTGAAGGAGACCATTTCGGCGGACATGCCTGGGATGCAATGATGCTCTTGAAAGGTGCTATGGAAAGAGGCGGCGCCACACCTGCAGCAATCAGGGCGCAGCTGGAAAAGACCCGCAACTTCGCAGGAATCGGAGGGGTTTTCAACTACAGTCCCACCGACCACAGCGGTCTTACGAAAGATGCTTTTGTCCTGGTGCAGGTTAAAGGGAAGGACTGGGTTCTGGTCAAATAGTTTCACATCAGGAACCTCCCCTGTTGCTCTCCTTTTTTTGTCTTTCGGACTGGCTGAGACGCCCGTAATGGGCGTCTCTTTTTCTCGCCTGGAAAAATCGGCGACTCTTTGAGATAAATCGGTAACCATGTCTCATCAGATACTCCAATATGTTCTGTCCGGGCTTTCCACCGGAGCGATTTATTCTCTAATCGGAATCGGCTTCTCGATTATTTATAATTCAACGGGAATCATCAATTTCGCCCAGGGTGAGTTTGTCATGCTCGGCGGAATCATGACCTGGTTCTTTCTCTCGATCTTTCAACTTCCGCTCATTGCCTCCATGGTGCTGGCAATAGCGCTGTCAACGGCTGTCGGCGTACTGTTCGAACGTCTCGCTGTTCGCCCTCTCAGGAACGCGTCTCCCCTGATACTGGTAATCATCACCATCGGGGCCAGCATTCTGATTCGCGGCATCGCCATGCTGCTCTGGGGAAAGGACACCCACTCCCTCCCCATGTTCACCGGCAGCGATCCCCTGACGGTCGCCGGTGCCACCCTGCTGCCACAGCACCTGTGGATAGTCGGCATAACCCTGTTCATCATCGCGGTAAACCGGTTCTTTTTTCACCACTGTATCAGCGGCAAGGCCATGCGCGCCTGTTCCCACAACCGGCGCGCAGCAAGCCTCGTCGGAATCGACGTTAAAAGGATGGTCCTCTTCTCCTTTGCCATCAGTTCCGCGCTGGGTTCGGTTGCAGGCATCATTACGGCTCCTCTGACCATGACATCCTACGACGTAGGTATCATGCTGGGACTCAAGGGCTTCTGCGCCGCCATCATCGGCGGCATGAGCAGCGGTATGGCAACGGTATTCGGCGGCCTCCTTCTGGGTGTCCTGGAATCCCTCGGCGCCGGTATGGTTTCCTCGGGATACAAGGATGCGATCGCCTTCATAATCCTGCTTCTCATCCTTTTCATCAGGCCCCAGGGCCTCTTCAAAAAGTCGGAAACGGAAAGGGTCTGACCTGAACCATGGGCAGCGAACGTACGAATCTCTTCAAATTTGTCTTGTTCTCCGGTTCCGTTCTTCTGGCGCCGCTCCTGTTTTCGGGAGGATACCTGATGAACGTGCTGGTATTCGTCGGCATCAACACCATGCTTGCGGTGGCATTGAACCTTCTTCTCGGGTATGCGGGGCAGATATCCCTGGGGCAAGCGGCCTTTTTCGGCCTCGGGGCATATATATCCGGTGTCGCCACAGCAACATATGGAATGAATACCTGGGCCGCACTGGGAAGTGCGGCGGCGGTCGTCGGTCTTGTTGCATTTGCCATCGGTTTTCCCATCCTGAAGCTGAAGGGGCATTACCTGGCCATGGCCACTCTCGGGTTCGGCATCATCGTCTATATCGCATTCAACGAGACCGTCGAACTGACAGGCGGCCCTTCCGGGCTCACCGGCATTCCCACATTCTCGGCCGGGTCCGTACAGTTCGACAGCGACGTGAAAAACTACTACCTCATATGGGGGTTTGCCCGGATGACGATGCTTCTCAGCGTCAACCTCGTTAACTCCCGTATCGGCAGGGCCCTCAGGGCCATACACGACTCCGAAGTGGCCGCCCGCGTCATGGGAGTCAACGCCCGGCTGCTGAAAGTGCAGATATTCACCCTTTCAGCGGTTATTTCTTCCGTCGCAGGGAGTCTCTATGCCCATACCATGACCTTCCTGTCCCCTGCGTCCTTCGGATTCAATTTTTCCGTCGAGCTCCTCACCATGGTGGTCATCGGAGGATTGGGAAGCGTATACGGCTCCTTCCTCGGAGCGGCGCTTCTAACCCTTCTTCCCGAATTTCTGCGCACCTTTCAGGACTACGATATCGTTGCGTACGGTCTTTTGCTGATACTGATGACCATGTACATGCCCGGCGGTCTGGTGAGAATTCCCGCGTTCATTTCACCGATACTGGCAAAGATTGTGGCAGGAGTCGGCAAACATGCTTAGGGTTGAAGGCATTACCCAGGTTTTCGGCGGCGTGACTGCGCTACGGAATGTAAGCTTCTCTGTGGCCAGGGATGAGATCAAAGGCGTCATTGGACCCAACGGCGCCGGTAAAACCACACTCTTCAATATCATCACGGGCATCTATCGGCAGACAGCCGGTGATGTGTTTCTGGAAAACGAAAAAGTCACCTCCTTTCAGCCGGAAAAACTGGCGCGAAGGGGAATGGTACGCACCTTCCAGAACGTGGAACTCTTCGGCACCATGACCGTGCTGGAGAACGTCATGGTGGGGCTGCACACAAAAACCAGAAGCGGCATCATTTCCAGTTGCTTGAAGTTTCCGTCTCACCTGCGTGAGGAGAAACACATACGGGAGAAAGCGCTATCCTGTCTGGATTTCGTCGATCTCGCAAACGAAGCATCCATGGTTGCCGGGAACCTACCCTTCGGCAAGGGGAGAATGCTGGAAATCGCTCGGGCCATGGCGCTTGACCCCCGCATCATTCTCCTTGACGAGCCGGCCGCCGGTTTGAACAGCCGCGAAACCGCCGAACTGGGCTCACTGATACGGAAGATTCGTGCTTCCGGGGTAACGGTCGTTCTTGTGGAACATGATATGGAGCTGGTTATGGATATCTGCGATACCATCCTTGTGCTGAATCTGGGGCAGCGTCTCGCCGAAGGGACCCCGCGGGAGATACAGGAGGATCCCTCTGTCATCGCCGCATATCTTGGTGAAGGGTAGGCAACGGGACATGGTGCTAGGTGAAAGGTGACGGGGGCGATACGGGAAAGGACCGGGAAACCTGACAACCGAACCTTGTTGCTGAACGGATACTATTGCATGCTGAGAATCAAGAATATCAATACCTACTACGGCCAGGTCCACGCCCTGAAGAATGTCTCCCTGCACCTGAATGCGGGAGAAATTGTCTCCCTCATCGGCGCCAACGGTGCGGGCAAGACCACAATTCTCAATTCCCTTTCAGCCATCACTCCTCCCCGTGACGGAGATATCCTGTTCGAAGGAACGGCCATTACCGGCCTCGCGCCGGACCGCATCGTTGAAATGGGCATTTCGCAGGTTCCCGAGGGAAGACAGGTTTTCAAGGATTTTTCCGTTTCCGACAACTTGGAATTGGGAGCCTACCTCCGTTTCCGCGCCCGCGAAAAGCGAACACACATCAAACAGGATATTGAGGATGTGTTTGCCCTGTTCCCGCAGCTTTCCGAACGAAGAAAACAGATGGCAGGAACGCTTTCCGGAGGTGAGCAGCAGATGCTGGCCATCGGCCGCGCTCTCATGGCAAAACCGAAAGTCTTGCTGCTGGATGAGCCATCCATGGGACTCGCGCCCCTTGTGGTCCAGGAAATTTTCCGAGTCATAACACGGCTCCGGGAAGAGAAGGGGACTTCGGTCCTCCTGGTGGAACAGAACGCCAAGGCTGCCCTGAAAATAGCCGATCGTGGCTATGTGCTGGAAACAGGTAAAGTATTACTTGAAGAAAAGGCCTCTGATTTGCTGGAAAACAGAGATGTCCAACGTGCCTATCTGGGCAAAGAGAAAAAGGAAATCTGGGAACGGTAATTCTGTCTGTGAGGTACTGTCATGAAAATATGGGATCCCTTGTACGAATGCATGCCGCGGGAAGATCTGGAACAACTCCAGCTGGAAAGGCTGCAGGCAACTGTCAATCGCGTTTATAAATCGGTTACCTGCTACAGGAAGAAATTCGACGAAGCGGGTATTGTACCTGAAGACATCCGCTCTCTGGACGATCTGGCCAAGCTGCCGTTTACCACCAAGGAAGACCTTCGATTGAATTATCCCTACGGCATGTTCGCCGTCCCCCTGCGAGAAGTGGTCCGCATTCACTCCTCGTCCGGCACCACCGGCAAGCCGACGGTGGTCGGATACACCAAGAACGACATCAGGATGTGGTCCAACCTGGTGGCGCGCTTCATGACGGCCGCCGGCGTTACACGGGATGACGTGGTGCAGATAGCCTTCGGATACGGTATGTTTACCGGCGCGTTTGGGCTCCACTACGGTTCTGAAACAATCGGCGCCTCGGTGATTCCCATGAGCGCAGGGAATACCGAAAAACAGATCATGATCATGCAGGACTACAAGACCACCGCCCTGGTCTGTACCCCCAGCTATGCACTGACCATTGCCTCCCGCATGGAGCAGATGGGGGTAGACCCGAAATCACTTTCCCTGAAAGTTGGATTATTCGGGTCGGAGCCATGGTAGGAAGCAATGCGGAAAGAGATAGAAAGCCGTCTCTGCATCAGCGCCACGGACAATTACGGCCTGTCGGAAATCATCGGCCCGGGCGTTGCAGGAGACTGCGAATGCAAACGGGGCATGCACCTTTTTGAGGATGCCTTTATCCCTGAGATTATCAATCCGGATACGGGGGAGGTACTTCCCCGGGGAAGCGTAGGCGAACTGGTACTCACGACGCTTACCAAGGAGGCTTTTCCCATGATCCGGTACCGTACACGGGACATTACGAGCCTTGAGTACGAAAAATGCGATTGCGGCAGGACCCTGGCACGCATGATGAAGACCATGGGAAGATCGGACGACATGCTGATTATCAAGGGTGTCAACGTGTTCCCCTCGCAGATAGAAGAAATCCTGTTCGCCATCGAGGGGTGCGAGCCTCACTACCAGCTGGTGCTGGAAAGGGAAGGGGATACGGATGTCCTTATCGTCCGCATAGAGGTGACGGAGAATATCTTCTTTGACGAAATGAAGAGACAGAAATCATTCGTGGAGCAGGTGGAAAGAAAGCTCCACTCTGTGCTGGGGGTCAGCGCATCGGTCAAGCTCGTCGAGCCGAGCAGTCTGCCGAGACACGAAGGTAAGGCTGTCAGAGTAATCGATAACCGCAAGAGGTAAGGATGTCCAATGGAAAAAATCAAGTATGGTACCTATGAAAGCACTGTGGAAAGAAGCAGGAAACTGGAAGAGGATTTAACGAAGGATCCGACACGCTACCGCGTGTTGACCGGAGACCGCCCCACGGGACGGCTTCATATCGGTCATCTTTTCGGGTCGCTCCAGAACAGGGTCAGGCTGCATAAGCTGGGAGTGTTCACCTTTATCGTTATCGCCGATTACCAAGTGCTGACGGACAGGGATACCTTCGAATCCATTTCCGAAAACATCAAGCAGTTGACCATTGATTACCTGGCAGCGGGAATCGATCCGGAAGACGACAAGACCTTTATCTTTCCCCACAGCCATGTTCCCGAACTGAATCAGTTGCTTCTTCCGTTCTTGACCTTGGTCACCATGTCGGAACTCGACCGCAACCCTACGGTCAAGGAGGAAATACAGGCAGCCGGCCTGGTTCGAATCAATGCGGGCATGTATACCTATCCGGTTCATCAGGCGGCGGATATCCTGTTCTGCAAGGGAAACGTCGTTCCGGTGGGCAAGGATCAGCTGCCTCACCTGGAACTGACGCGGGTAATAGCGCGCCGATTCAATGAAAGATTCGCTTCCAGGAAACCGGTTTTTCCCGAACCGCAGCCTTTGTTGAGCAAGACACCTCTCATACTCGGCCTGGACGGTTCACAGAAAATGAGCAAGAGCAGAAACAATGCGATACTGCTTTGTTCTTCGGAAGATGAAACGGCATCTCTCATCAAGAAGGCCAAAACGGATGCAAACAGGCTGATCACCTATGATCCCGAGAACCGGCCCGAGGTTTCAAACCTGCTCACGCTCATCTCCCTGTCCACGGGCAGAACTCCGGAGACAATTGCCGAAGAAATCGGCGACGGCGGTTCGGGGATGTTGAAGAAAATGCTGACGGAATCGTTGAATGAATACCTACGCCCCCTCCGGAAAAAACGGGCCGAGCTGGAACAGAATACCGACTATATCAGACAGGTGCTGGAGAAGGGGATTGCGGGAGCCAGGAAAATTGCAGTGGAAACACTTGATGAAGTACTGGAAGTAATGAATATGAAGTTGTGAAAAAGGATTGGATTACGCAATCCTGTTCAACCTGAATTCATCCACGCCATTAGGGATGAAGGCTAACTGTGGCTAGGGGAAGGATGAAGCAAGAGGTAACTGCTCAGAGCATGGGTTAAAGTCCATACACGTGGTGTACGAAGCTAAAGGTTCTTGAAAAAAAGAAGCCATCGCGTCATTCTCCAGTCTGTAAGCGCGACCAAACAGCAAAGGAGAAATCGACGATGGCTGAAATCAGTGTAGATGTTCGTAACC
>JAAZOO010000302.1 GCA_012797715.1 Geobacteraceae bacterium
AGTCCTTCCCTCTCTCCTTGGGGTTTTTTTTATCGTCCATCGAACCCTCTATTCCTCAAGACCCCCTTGATGGGGGAGGGCGAGGGTGGGGTGAATCGGCCATGATTCCCGCTGCCTGAAGCCCCATCCGTTCCGGTATGGAGTGTCCATCCGGAAAGTCCGGAGGGACATTACGGAAAAAGAGACGTTCGGTCCGGTGCCCTGCTTCTGTTGTTCTCCGTTCACTTCGCTCCAGCCGGTTGCCTCCCTCCGGGTCCAGGCAGTATGGGCTGTGGCGCTCCATTTCGTAACGGGCAGCAACGAAATAGGAATGGGTCGCTCTTTACGGATATCTTCAACTGCCGGTTGTGGGATGCTCAGAAATTTTTCAACCATTTCCATCCAGTGGGGCAATAGGGAAACGGCCCCGCCGGGTGGGGGCCGCGACACGGATGCCGGTGCGATGGGATTAGCGTGCGGAAATGAACAGTTCTAGGGAAATCGTGTCGTTTACCAGGTGCATGCCCAACTTCTCAAAAAGCTTTCCCGATCCATAGGTGATGTTCCACTGGGTCCTGTCGATGCTGAAGCATGCCTGAGCATGTATTCCCGAGCTTTCTCCGGGAACGATGATGGCGGGTACGGCCACCTCCTGCGCGATCCCCTTGATGGTCAGCATCCCTTTCACGAGGTAGTTCGGCATGCCCGGCGTGGCTCCCTTTTCAGGCACGCACTGGGTAATCTGGAAGGAGGCAGTGGGATGGTTTTCCACGTCGAAGAAGTCGTCGGACGTGAGGTGGCGGATCAGAAGGGCGTTCAGCGACTCGTCGGCCAGATCGCAATCCTTGATGCTCCGCATGTCCATTGTTACGGAGCCTCCGGCGACCACTCCGTTTGCGACGATAATTTCACCGCCGGAGATGTCGATGGTGCCCCAGTGCTTTTTGAATACATTTCGCCCGATCCACTCCAGCCTGCTGGTGCCGCAATCAATGGGGTGTGTTCCGTCGGAAGGCACGGGTTCCTCGTCCATGTCGGGTCCCAGCACATCCACGGGATACCCGGAGCCCTCCCACTCCTCTATCCCTCCGGCAAGTTCGAAGACCTCCGCAAACCCTGCGGCTGAAAGCTTTTCCACGGCGCATAGGGATGCCTTCGAACGGTTGCTCGAGTCGTACACGACGATGCTGCGCTTCTTGTCCGTGATTTTTTCCCGTATCGAATCGAGAAAGGTCATCTCGTAGACGCAGACATTCACCGCGCCCGGAATGTGCCGGGAAGCGTAATATTCGGGGGGAAGGACATCGATAATGGTAAAGTCCTTTTCCTCGGTAAGCCACTGGTACAGTTCTTTGCAGGATATCTGACTATTCATGACGTTCCCCTCGCATGTGCATACTATCGACTCTACGCACAGGGATAGATTCCCCGATGCATAGCACGCATAAAGTATAAACGGATTCCTCCCGTCAGGCAACGACGGGGGCGTACTATGTGTGAAATGTAATGTGCATGGGTGTGAAAAAATGGGGAAGGACCGGCGTGCCGGAGGTAGCGGAACGGCGCGGCGCTTTCCTCCGGCGCGCGGAGGGGGTTACGGGTGCAGCTTTTTCAGCAGCCATGCCATGTTCTCTCCCAGGGTCCGCATTGTGTTGATCCCTTCTTCGTCATTCTCAACCTCCCCGATCTGCCGGCCGATGCCCACGTTCCAGTAGGAGGATCCGGGAAGGATCATCTGACTGATCAGGAAGAAATGGTTGATGGTGTCGAAGGCATGGATAGCGCCTCCGCGGCGTACCGCCACCACTGCCGCGCCCACCTTGCGCCGGAACATTTCTCCGTTGGCTTTCGACACATAGCCGGCACGGTCGATGAGCGCCTTCATCTCCGCGGTCACATCCGCGAAGTAGGTCGGTGACGCGAGGATGATGCCGTCCGCCTCCCGCATCGTGGTGATCCATTCATTGATGGGGTCGTCCTTGAGCGCGCACAGACCGTCCTTCCGCTCACGGCAGAGGAGGCAGGCGGTGCAGCCGCGGAGCCGTTTCCCTGCCAGCTGAATCAGTTCGGTTTCGATTCCCGACTTTTCCAGCTCCTCAAAGACATACTTCACAAGTATCGCCGTGTTTCCGTTCCTGCGGGCGCTGCCGTTGAATGCCACGACTTTCATGGTGCCCTCCGTGTTCCTGTTGATGGTATATCTTCCGTACCGATATATCACATCGCGGACGGGTTTCAAACGAAGGAAGGGAGGCGCGGCGGGCTCCGCCTTCGCAGTCTGCGCAATCCATCTGCCTTTCGTCGCGCCCTTTCCCGGGGTGGCGCACGTCGCGCCTTTTTCCCAAAAGGGTCGCCATGGGGCGTTCCTCCCTTCCGATAATCCTAGATTCGGCAGTTGGAGGCATCCTTCGTTCTCTCCGATTGCCGTCTTTGTGCTGCTCTAAGCTCATTTCACTACAGCCGGTACACTCACCCTTTTTGGTTCGGACAGTATCGGCTGTGACCGCTCAATTTCGCTAAGAGCAGCAACGAAATACGACAGAGTCGCTCTCTGTGGATACCTCCAACTGCCGGTTTTAGGATAATTGTATCCAAGAAGCGTGATGGGAAAAGGCGGAGGGTGCGTTCCGGGAGGATACGCGCGAATACCGCTTGAATATGTTGGTAAAAATGGTATCCATTTGTTCGGCACTGAGCGATCTCGGAGTGGAGGAAAGAGGAACTGCCATGGGGACAGGAGGAGTCATGAGGACAGTGTTGTTTTCCCTTGTCGTGTCAGGAGTGCTGACGATTCATGCCGCTGGTGGCGAGTCAGCGGAAAAGCCGGTTGTGCCTGCGGTCCGCATCGGTCCGTCCGCTGTTTGGAAGGCGGGTCCAGAGTTTCTCGACCGGGTGCATGGAAAGTGCGGCTCCCTGTCCATTCCCAATCTGGGAGAGTGCTTCAGGGGCGTGATGGAGGAGTCAGGCGCCTCTCCCGCGGCGATCGCCTTCGCCCGGAGGATGGATAACGATGCCTGGATGCGCGCCTTTCGCGACGCGGGGAAGGTGGGCGTCGCGTATGTGACGTATCCTTTCAGGGCGAACGAGAACAACGGCGTGCTGCTGGTGAACGGCGACCCGGACCTCATTGACGTGGATGATTTTGTCCTCCCCATGAAGGCGGAAATGGAAAAGGATGCCGTGTACGCCGGATTGGCCAGGCGCTTTCCCGAGATCGGCTTCTGGCCGGGGGACCGCTATTCAACGGACTTTCCCGTGGTGGAAGAATTGAAGGGCGGCGGGAAAAGGCTGCATGTGGGGTATGCCCTGCGCAACGGCTGCCATGCCTGCCAGGAGATCGGCTCCGCTGTCTTTGCCTTCGATTTCGGCGCAGATGCAAAGCTGAAAGGCACAAAACTGATGAAGGTCACGGACACCACCGGAAAAAGGTTCAGTGACCCTGCCGTGCCCGTGACCGTGGGGGCCGGCAAGGAGTTTTCCCTGGTTCTCGATGGGAACCGGACAACCGGATACGCTTGGGCAGTCGACAGCATCGTTGATGGAAAAGTCGTGAAGCAGGTGGGGACCGACTACCGGCAACCGTCGACGAAGGGGGTCGGCGCGGGCGGTGCGGATATCCTGAAGTTCCGTGCCGTGGGTAAAGGGAAAACGGTGATAGGGGTCCGGTATGCACGGCCGTGGGAAAAGGGTGTGGAACCGCTGCGGAGAGCCGCCTTCGTGGTCATCGTGCGATAGGGAATCATGCACGGACGGGCGACATCCCCCTGGGGATTTCACCCGTCCTCCATTCCACGAAAGAAAGGAGATCGCGGATAGGCCTTCAAGGAGGCGGGCACCGGAAAAGCAGCTTTAACGTCCCATCCTGCTGCTGGTAACGGCACGGGCGCTGTACCCCTCCGATTCCTGCGGTTACGACGGCCGGCCTGACACTCCTTCCCCGTAGTATTCCTCTCCATATGCTACTCCTATTCGCGTCACCGGGGGGCGGCCGACATCCCGCATGGGATGGTGGTTCCGGCCTCCGTGTTGTGTCGGCCTGGTGCGGCTAGGGGCTGGTGTTTGACCCTCTGCGCAGAATGTTGTATGCCAGGTTCGTGATGATGCCGTGGGGGTTCTTCGCCACACGGGTGAAGATGGCGGGCCAGGTGTACGCTTCCCGACGCGCTTTGGCCCATCCCCGGTAGAGGCGTTCCGGAGACATGAGCCGGGGGCGGTAGACCACTTCCGCATGGTTGTACCGTGACCAGTCCTTGTGGAGGAGCCTCCCTTCCTTGTCGAAGCGGTTGAAAAGGGCCGTTCCCGGGTAGGGCGTGAGGAGATGGTAGGTTGTGAGGCTCGGGGCGCACCGTTCCAGGAAGCGTGCCGTGGCCTCGAAGATACCCTCGTCATGGTCGTCGAAACCGAAAATGATGGATGCCTCGACCACGATTCCCGCATCCCGGATCCGCCTGATAAGTTCTTCCGGGGAGTAGCGGCTGCCGGTCTTGGGATGATTGGCATGGACGCCGGTCACGGATTCGATGCCGACGAAGATGCCGATGCAGCCCGATTCCGCCACCAGGCGGACCATCTCCGGGTCTTCGGCGAAGCGGAGGTTCGCCTGCCCGCCCCACTTCAGCCCCATACCCTTCATACCAGCCAGGATGGGCTTTGCCCGAAGCGGGTCCCCCAGCAGGTTGTCATCCAGGAACACCGTCAGTTTCCGGTCGAAAGTGGCCAGCTCTGCCAGCACGTCATCGGTGTCCCGGTAGCGGAAGGCGCTGCCGAAGTAGTTGGTGACGATGCAGAAGGGGCATGAGTAGGGGCAACCCCGGCTGGCCTGGAGTGTCTGAGTGGTGAGGTAGCGCCTGCCGTTGAATATCTCCCGCCGCATCCAGGGAACGGCAAGCCGGTTCCCTGTGGGGATAGGCGCCCGGTACAGGGGTTGCAGGCGGCCGGCAAGGAGGTCGTCCAGGAGCATTTCCCAGACCGGCTCCGCCTCGCCGATGACCACGGCGTCCGCATGCTTTCCCGCCTCTTCGGGAAGGACCGTGGGGTGGATGCCGCCCAGCACCACCGGGACTCCGCGGCTGCGGAACTCGTCGGCAATCTGGTAGGCGCGCACCGACTGGTGGGTCATGGCGGTGATACCCACCAGGGTGAACTTCTCGTCAAAGGGGATGCTGTCATGCACTTCGTCTGCCAGGGTAACGTCCCATGACAGGGGGGTCGCCGCGGCGACCTGCTTCAGGGAGAGGGAGGGGAGC
>JAAZOO010000303.1 GCA_012797715.1 Geobacteraceae bacterium
CCGTCGGACATCCGTATGCCACGGGACTGTCCACGGATGAGGCCTGGAAGTCCCGTGACAGAAAGCGGGCAGAAGCAGAGTTGCAACTATCAATGCAGGGCGCTTTTCCGGGCGGGGTGGCCCCGCCCGTCATCTCCTCAGTTTCCCGGCAATCTCCGCCACCCTCCGTCCCTGGGCGCGTGCAATTTCTAGATCTTCAGCCGCGGGCATCAGTTCACCCCTCGCTCCGGCTATGGTCGATGCCCCGTAGGGGGTCCCGCCGCGCCCTTCCGTATGGATCATCCCTGGAATCGAGTAAGGGACACCCACAATAACCATTCCCAGGTGCAGGAGCGGCGTCATCATGGTAAGGAGCGTCGTCTCCTGTCCGCCGTGGCATGATGCCGTCGAAGTGAACACGCCGGCGGGCTTGCCTTCCATTTCTCCCTTCAGCCAGAGTGAAGCCATCGAATCGATGAGCTGTTTCATCTGGGCGGCCATATTGCCGAATCTCGTGGGAGAACCGAACAGAACGGCATCGGCCTCTTTCAGATCGTGCAGGGTGCAGACCGGAATCCCCTTTTGCTTTTCCCGAATCTGGGCTGCATATTCATTCCCGTCTATAATTCTGTCCACCGCTTCAAACTCCTCGACTCTGCGGAGAAGCACCTCCGCACCCTCAACCGAAGCCGCACCCTCAGCCACCGCTTCCGCGAGCTGCAGAACGTGACCATACATCGAGTAGTATACGATAAGGATTTTCATGGGACGTTACCTCCGGAAGTTTTTTTAAATAGTAACAGAATATGTTCCGTGGTAAACCGACTTTGTTGACACTACCCGTGAACGGGGTGTAATGATACGGTGAACGTGGTCGCATTTGTTCATTAGAAGCATGTTGCTTTTCGATGTCGTTTGGGTGACGACATCCGCGAAGGTGTCACGGTGCGGGGAGAACGGTCATGAAAAGGGAGGGATTCTATGGCTGATATCCGGGCTGTTGTTTTTGATGTGGAAACAACGGGTTTTTCGCCCCTTAGAGGTGACAGGATAATCGAGATCGGCGCCGTCATGGTAGAGGGACGTCGTTGTACGGGCGAGTACCAGACTCTTGTGAGCGTGCCGGAGTCGGTTGCCCGCAAGGCATCGCAAGTGCACGGCATCACCGACCGGATGCTCCAAGGGCAGCCTTTGCCGGAAGAGGTTTACCCTGCTCTGCGCGACTTTATCGGCGGCAGCACCCTGGTGGCCCACAACGCGTCGTTCGATCTTGCTTTTCTGGCCCATGAACTGGCAAGGCTCGGGATGTCTCTTCCCAACCGGCACATCTGTACCCTGCGGTTGGCGAGGAGGAGGCTGACGGAGCTGCCGAATCACCGATTGGAGACCGTCTACCGGCATCTGTTCGGCGAATTGCCTGACGGCAACTGGCGGCATCGTGCGTTGGACGACGCCCGGCTGACGGCACGGGTATGGCTGGCCTTGGCGAATGAGTGAATGAATTCGTAGTAGGGGAGAGGTTCTTTCTTCCTGGTTTCCTGATGTTTTTAGGGCAAAAAATGATTCGTTATTAGTGACTTATTTTGTCGTAACTTTATGGTAGGCTCATTTTTGTTGGGTTTGCTGGTGGAGGGAAGGGGAGATGGACGGTTCGGTTCCAAGTTATTTCCGGTATTGGGGGAAGGCGGAAAAGGAGGGTGAAGGATACCATCTGCTGCCGTATCATTGTCTGGATGTGGCGGCGGTGGGTCACGCTCTCTTTTCGGTTGATGCGATGGTACGACAAAGATTTGCTGATATCACCGGCATTGATGAGTCTGTCTGCTGTAAATGGCTCATTTCGCTTCTTGCCTTGCATGATATCGGCAAGTTTGCGGAAAGTTTCCAAAATTTGCGGCCGGATTTACTGCAGCAGTTACAGTCGACCACCAGCAGAAAGCAATACCAGACACGGCATGACAGTCTTGGCAATCTGTATTTGAAGAGTGCACTGGAAAGAGATGATTTATCATTCCCGCCCGGAGTCTCATTTGATGAGTGGCGGGAAGTTGTCTTAGCGATGGTGAGACCATTTGCCGGCCATCATGGGTTTCCGCCGAAAATGCAGGCAGACAATGGAATGCGGTTACGTTTCGCCCAGTTTTTTTCCGACAATGACTATGGGGCCGCGAAGCAGTTTGCGGAAGCTGTCACTGTATTGATGTGCAGTGAAGGCAGAGAGCAGGCTCTTCCACCACCGGAAGAACTTGAAACGAAAATGAAAAAGGCCTCCTGGCTGATGGCCGGTTTTGTCGTATTGTGTGACTGGATCGGCTCGAACAACAGGTGGTTTCCCTTTCATTCGGGGGAGATGACCCTTGATGACTACTGGCGACATCATGCTCTTCCTCAAGCGGAAAAGGCGCTTCGGGAGGCAGGGATCAATTCCGGTATTCCGTCAGCAAAACTATCCGGTTTTTCAGAACTTTTCCCTCAAATCGCCACGCCGACCCCGTTGCAGGCGTTTGTTGAAGCGTGTCCCGTCGGCAATTCGCCGCACCTGTTCATTCTTGAAGACGTAACCGGCTCCGGGAAGACCGAGGCCGCGCTTCTGTTGGCAGGCCGTTTGATGGCTGCCGGTTCCGGCAAGGGAATTTTCGTGGCATTGCCGACCATGGCGACCTCCAATGCCATGTACAACCGCTTGGTCGAATCGCCTGTTCGGAGTGCTCCTCCGCTCTATCTTCGGCTGTTTGAGAACAACTCCAACCCGTCCGTTGTGCTTGCCCACGGTGCGCGACATCTTTCGGAAACCTTCATGGCGTCGGTGGCCGGTTGCACCACCGAGGCGTCAGGAGAGGAAGCCGCTTCCGCTCAATGTTCATCCTGGCTGGCGGACAACCGGAAAAAGGCTCTGTTGGCGGATGTGGGTGTGGGAACGCTTGACCAGGCTTTATTGGCGGTGCTCCCGGCCCGGTTTCAATCGTTGCGGCTTTTCGGCCTGGCTCGTCATATCCTGATCGTTGATGAGGTCCATGCCTACGACCCCTACATGAACAAACTACTGCAAAACCTCCTCACCTTTCACGCCGCTCTTGGCGGCAGCGCCATCCTCCTTTCCGCCACTTTGCCCACCCACATCCGCCGGAACTTCATTGCAGCCTTTGCCAACGGTTGCGGAGACCTGCGGAGACCACAGCTGCAAACTAGGGCTTATCCTCTGGCAACGGCCTACAGTGTGACGGACGGGGTGCGGGAGACAGCAGTGGACGCCGTGCCGCAGCGGACGTGTACGGTGGCGGTGCAGCTGGTTCCCGATGTGGATGAAGTGGTGAAGCGGATCGTGGAAGCTGCCAAGCGGGGCAAGTGCGTCTGCTGGATCAGGAATACCGTGCATGATGCTCTGACAGCTTTCGACTGTCTGAGCAACTCTATTTCGGTAGACCATTTATTACTCTTTCATGCCCGCTTTGCCATGGGGGACCGTCTGGATATCGAAAAGACGGTGACAGATACCTTTGGCAGGAGGAGCACGGCACCGAACCGGCGCGGCAAGGTATTGATCGCCACGCAGGTCGTTGAGCAGTCCCTTGACCTGGACTTCGATTTGCTGATCACCGATCTGGCCCCCATGGATTTGCTCATTCAGCGTGCCGGCCGGCTGCATCGTCATCCGCGTGATGAAGAGGGAAATCCGCTGACAAAAGGTGCGGACCGGCGAGTGCCTCCCTGCATGATGATACATGGGCCGTTGCCGGACGATAATGCGGATGGTAATTGGTACAAAGCGGCATTTCCCAAAGCATCGTTTGTCTATCCGAATCATGGTTGCCTCTGGCTGACGGCTCGCCTCCTTCACGCCAAACAAGAAATCAGGATGCCGGATGATGCGAGGGAATTGATTGAAGTCACCTTTTCCGAGCGGGCCGATGATATTCCAGCACCGCTCCAAGAGCGGGATCAGGAGGCTGACTCGCAGTGGCAGGCGGACAAGTCACTCGCCCACATCAACATGCTGAAACTGGAAGAGGGGTATGAAGCGACTGTCAACCAGTGGCGTGAAGACATGAAAACCCCCACACGGCTGGGTGTCATGGAGACCACGGTACGTCTCGCCAAATGGGATGATGTTGCGCTGTCGCCTTGGTATGGGCACGAGAAATTTCCATGGGACATGAGCCAGGTAAGCATCCGCAGCGGTTTGGTGGAAAAGGAAGTAGCATTTTCCGGTTCGTTGGGTGAAGAGATAGCACGTTTGAAGGAAGAATTGCCTGACAAGGGCAAATGGTCGGTGCTGGTGCCGCTCATTCAAGGAGGAGACGGCATTTGGCGCGGCGAGGCGCTGAATAATCGGGATGAACCAGTGGTGGTGATATACGATCGGCAGCGTGGCGTTACGGTTACGGGAAAGGAGGATTAGATGGAGTTCAACCTGATTGAGAAACAGTGGATTCCGGTTAAACGAAAGGATGGGACGCTGGATATGATCGCTCCCCACGAGGTGACGGAACGGTTTTCCGAGAATCCGGTGGTTTCCCTCAATGCCCCGCGGCCGGATTTCAACGGGGCGTTGATTCAGTTCCTGATCGGCCTGGTGCAGACGGTTGCCGCGCCGCAGAACGCTTCAGAGTGGCAAAGGAAGCTTAAACAGCCGCCGACACCGGATGAATTGTTGGCGGCATTCATGTCGGTGCGGCATGCATTCGAGCTTGTCTGCAGTAAGAAGAGATTTTTGCAGTCTTTTGAAGAGTTGACAGGAGCCGATCTGCTACCAATAGAAAGGCTATTGATTGACGCGCCTAAACAAAATGCCTTGGATCTCAATAAGGATCACTTTGTCAAACGTGGGGTGGTAAAGAGTATGTGTCCTTCTTGCTGTGCGACAGCACTCTTTGCTGCACAAACTAATTCTCCTGCTGGTGGGCCAGGATTTCGAACCTCTTTGAGGGGTGGAGGGCCGTTGACTACCCTTGTTGCTGGAGATGGCATCTTTACTACTCTTTGGCATTTGATTTGGCTTAATGTTCTTGAAAATAACAAATTTTTGAATTTATGTAATTCGCGTCTCAGAAGACCCTCACAGCAGTTTCCATGGCGCGCTGTGCTCAAATCTTCTGTTTCCGAGCA
>JAAZOO010000304.1 GCA_012797715.1 Geobacteraceae bacterium
CAGCAGGGTGATGAACGACGTGACGGACAGCGAACACCGCCGCCTTGCCGGCGCCTACAAGGAAATGCTGGCCACATACTTGCAAGCGGAGGATCTGATAAATATCGGCGCCTACCGCCAGGGGAGCAATCCGAAAATCGACCTGGCGGTCAGCCGTATCGATCGCATTCTGGGCTATGTGAGACAGGATATCCAGGAAAATGTCGGCTTCGAACAATAAGTGGAGATACTGAGGGGGGTCTGCGGCGAGTAGCCGCCCGTGACGGGGGTGCGCCTGGCGGACGGCGCAGGACGGTCAAGGAGGAACCATGCGAAGAAATGTTTTCAATCTCGAACGGGTGCTCCATTTCCGAAGGGAAACGGAGAAGCTTCGCAAGATGGAGCTGGCGCTTGCAAAACGGGAGTATGAAATTGCCGAAGACCGCCTCCGGCGCGAGGAGGAAGCCATCGAAAGGCTGAACCTGGAATTCATGAACCGGCAGATCGAAGGGATCAGTGCCTTTGAGATGCAGCTGTATTCGGATTTCTTCCGGAAGAAGAAGGTTGATATTCTCCAGCAGCGGGAGCAGGTGACGGAACTGGATCGGAAGGTGGTGGAAAAAAAGGAACACCTGGTCGAGGCAGCCACGGAAAAGAAGATCATGGAGCAGCTGAAGCAGAAAAGGATAGAGGCCCACGAGAAGGAAGTCGCTCTCCGGGAGCAGGCGTTTCTCGATGAGATTGCTCTCCAGAGAAGGGGGAGCCAGGCATGATCCGCCCGCGTCGAACCCTCGGCATAGCCCTGTGCGTCGGGGTTCTGACACTCCTCTGTCCGGGTTCCGACAGCCTGCGGAACCGTCCCTTGGCGCAGAATCTGAATGCCGCGGCAAACGCCCGCTCAGCGGCGAAGCCTGGGGCCGTCCAGCCCGTTTCGGATGCAAACAGCCTCATGGAGCGGGAAGCGGCGCTGACGCTGAAGGAACAGGAGATGAAGAAGCTGGAGCAGTCCCTTGATTCCCGGATACAGGAGATGGAAGCCAGGAAAAAAGAGCTGGAAACGTCCCTGGCACGGAAGAAGGCGGAAGATTCTGAGAAATACAAGAAAATTCTCAAGGTCTACAAGTCGCTGCGACCGGAGGAGGCAGCGGCCCTCCTGGACAAGCTTGATGAGGATATCGCCCTGGAGATGCTGAACCAGATGGATCAGAAGAGGGCCGCCAAGCTCATCCCCTTCCTGAACCAGGCCAGGGTGCTGAAATGGACCCGCCAGTCACTCAAGGAAAAGTGAACGGGTACGGAGTCTCCCGCATTCGGCCGGCGGCGTCGGGTCAAGGGTACTGAACGATAGGAATTTCGGCGCGATTGCGCCGCATATCCCCGAAAGGAAAGGAGGTGAAACGTATGGAAGCAGTACAGCTACTGCAAAATCCCGGAATGCCTGTTTCCGGGAAAATCGCTCCTTCCGCTGCCGGGCAGACGGTTGACGGAACTGGACTTCCCGTCTTCGAACAGATGTTTGCCCAGGCTGCTGCCGGTGCCGGCATAACTCAACAGCCGGTGGTGGAGCCGCTTCCCCCCCAATCCGTCATGGCTTCGCTTCCCGTGACGGATACCGCCGCTTTCCCGTTCACGGGACAGATTCCCGCCCTGCTGACGGCCGGCGCTCCCCCTGCCGTGGAAAACGCCGGGGGAGGCGTCGAGTCGTCTGAAACGGGTTTGTCCCCGGCTGCGGCACCAGGGACGGAAGTATCCCTGATGCCGGTACAGGGCCGTGAAAGAGCCGGAAAACCCTTTGTCCGGAAGGAGCATGCGCCGGGAAAGAAGCCGGAGACGAAGGGAGGAGCGCCGGCTGCAGGGCCGGAAGTGGAGAAGGAAAGCGTCGACGCGGAACCGGCGACGCGAGAAAAAAGGGAAGTACGGGTCGCTGTGGTGGATGAAACACCATTGCAGGGAAGGGCGATTCCCGAAAAGGACGAGGCAACAGAAGCTTCTTTCCATGAAAGCGGGACGGCGTTGCTTCCCCGTATGACACCGGAGATCCCGGTCCAGGCGGCGATTGCCCACGAGAGGGTGGGGAGGGCCGAGGCGGGAGAGGTGTCCCGCATCCCGGTGCGGCAGAAAATCGCAGCTGCCGCGGCTGATTTCGGAGACGGGGGCGGTCCTTTTCCCTCTGTCAGTGATAAAGGCCCGGTTGTCTCCGAACCGTCAGGAAAGGAGGCGGAACCTGCTACAACCGGTATCGCTTCTTTTCAGAAAACCGGCCACATGCGTGCCGACACGCATGCCGCAGCACCGGAGAAAGGAACAGGGTTCACCGTCGCTGCTGAGACCCCGGATCCTGAAGTCGTTTCCGCCATGGAATATGACACGGAAGTGCGGAAATTCGGTCGTCAGGATGCCGATCCGTTCAAGCGCAATCCGGACGCGGTGAACGGGGTACAGGGTGAAGCAGTGCTCCGCCAGGTATCCGGTGGAGTAACGGTTGCAAATCCGGTCCGGACGGCACTCATGGGCACTTCCGGTGCTGGGGCAGGGATGCGGAAGGCGATGGAGAGCGTTGGTGAATCCCCATCGCAACCGGTTCGAAAGGTGGAAGAAGACGTCCAGGTTGTTTCAAAGGCGTCACTTTCCGAAGCGGGACAGCCTGACGCCGGCAATCATGCCCCTGTTTCAGCAGGGGATGAATCCCGGCAGCAGAATGCAGGTGAAGGAAAGGCGCATCCGGATGGTACCGTCAGCATTGCCCGGTCCGGAAGTTTTGAAAAGACGGTTCAGGGCGCTGCGTAAAACCTACGGGCGCCTGAAGGGAACGGGCTCCGCGACAGCATCCTGTCCCAGGTGAAGGAAAAGCTCGTTTCTTTCGAGGCGGGAACCGGAACGAACCGGATCACCCTGAAACTGAATCCCCGCGAACTGGGCGATATGCAGATCCAGATTCGCATGGAAGACGCAAAGGTGAGCGTGGAGATTACCGCCCAGAATCCGGTGGTGCGGGAGGCGCTGGTTCAGAATATCGACCAGTTGAGAGAAACGTTGTTGCGCCGGGATCTGGCCATGGAGCGGTTCGACGTTCTGACGGGCAACGGGCAGACGCCGGATCAGTCTTTCCGGGAAGGGCGGCAGGCCGGTCATCCCCGCTTCGAAAACCTGCGCTATGGCGACGGGGTTTCCTACCGGGAGGAGCCCGTGAAGAGCACGCTGTCCTACGGGGAAGGACGGGAAGACTCCCTGGTGGACATGAGGTTCTGACAAGGAAGAGAGGTGAAAGATGGTTGATGCAGTAAACGCCGGCACTACGGCAGGCAGCGCGTCAGCTGCCATGAAGCAGACGATGGGCATGAACAAGGATGACTTTCTCACCCTGTTCGTTACCCAGTTGCAGAACCAGGATCCGTTGAATCCCATGGATGGAACCCAGTTCATCTCCCAGCTTGCCCAGCTCACCCAGGTGGAGCAGGCATACAATACCAACAGCAATCTGGAGAAGCTGATCAGCATGATGAACGACTCCTCGGCCCTGTCTTCCCTATCCTATATCGGCAAGGAAGTGATCGCCGCAGGCTCACAGGTCGCGCTGACCTCCGGGGGAGAGGCGAATCTGTCCTGTGTCCTCCCGAAAGCGGCAGAGCAGGTTGTCGTGGAAATCTACGATTCCGGCGGTACGACCGTCAGGACCCTGACACAGGGGCAGACGGCGGCAGGCCCCGCAACCCTGGTCTGGGACGGCAGGAATGACGCGGGGACGGCGCTTCCGTCCGGTACCTATTCCTTCGCGGTGAAGGGAATCGATTCGTCGGGAAACACGTTCACCTGCGAAACGAGGACCGGCGGGAAGGTTGACGGCGTCAGTTTTTCCGGTTCGTCTCCGGTTCTTACGGTGGGCGCACTGGAAATCCCCTTCAGCAGTCTCCTGAGTGTGAAGGGGGGGAGTTGACATGGTTGATTCCATTTACTTCCCGAATCCTGTCCAGGTAAATACGGCGCGGACTCCGGACCGGCAGAAACCGGGAACCGCCGCGGGAGGGGACTCCCCATTCTCCCGCATGCTCGATGAAAAGCTTCCGGGCACGGGGATAACGTTCTCCCATCACGCCCAGGAACGGCTGAAATCGAGGGGGATCTCGCTGAGCCCGGACGATATGGAGAAGCTGGAAGGAGCGGTCGAGAGTGTGGCGAAAAAAGGGGGCAAGGATTCCCTCGTGCTCCTGGGGGACGCGGCGCTCGTGGTGAGCGTGAAGAACCGGACGGTGGTGACCGCCCTTGACAGGGCGTCCATGCAGGGCAACGTATTCACCAATATCGATTCGGCAGTCATAGCCTGACAGTACCCTGAACTGAAACTTTCCCATTTTACCAGTACTTTTTGAAACCAGACAACGGGCCGGACCTCCCTGAGGAAGCCCGCGGGACGCCGACCGAACGACGCGTCCCCTACCACAAGCACAAGGAGGCAACACCATGAGTATCACATCCGCACTTTTCACCGGCGTCAGCGGTCTTGTAAACAACGGCGAATCCATGAACGTCATCGGCAATAACATCGCAAACGTGAATACCGTCGGCTTCAAGTATGCCCGCACGCTCTTTTCCGACATGCTCTCCGCCAATATGGGGAATAACTCCCAGGTGGGCCGCGGCACCCAGATCCAGAAGGTCGACAACGTCTTCGGGCAGTCATCCTTTGAAACAACCGAGGTGGTGACCGATCTGGCGTTGCAGGGGTCGAGCTTTTTTGCGCTGGGCTCCCCGTCCGCGACCGGCGCCCAGTCGGCCACCGCTGCCTACTATACACGGGCCGGCGCCTTCCGGGTCGATAGCGAAGGGTACCTCGTCAATCCGGACGGTTTCCGCGTACTGGACGAGGCGCGCGCTCCTATCCAGTTCGACACCACCACCTTCGGCAAGATAACGAAGATCGGCAGCGACGGCCTTATAACATATCTGGACAAAACCGGCGCCCAGAAGACATACGACACCAAGATAGGCGTCGCCCTCATCCCCAACACCGGTTCCATGGACAAGGTGGGGGGGACCCTTTTCATGGCCGGTGCCGACACGGGTATCACCGATGCCAGCATTGCGGCCCCGGACGGCGCGACCGAAAGGATATTCTCCAACTCCCTGGAACTGAGCAATGTGGACCTGGCCAGCCAGTTCGTGAAGATGATCATCACCCAGCGGGCATATTCGGCCAACTCCAAGACCATCACCACCACCGATGAGATGACCCAGGAGGTTCTCAACCTCAAGCGGTAGGAGGTTCCTGTCATCCTGTACAGGGACGGATCCGGTGCCTGCGGCAGGCTTTCGTCTCCTGTCAAAAAATTGGCTTTTCGACTTTCCTTTTTCGACGGGCGCGCCGGTTTCGGTTGCGCCCGTTTCTGCGTTTGGACATTTCAACCTGAAACCGGCAGTTGGACGTATCCGCAGAGAGCGACTCTGTCGTATTTCGTTGCTGCTCTTAGCGAAATCGAGCGGCCACAGCCGATACTGTCCGAACCAAAAAGGGTGAGTGTATCGGCTGTAGTGAAATGAGCGTAGAGCAGCACAAAGACTGCAATCGGAGAGAACGAAGGATGCCTCCAACTGCCGAATCTAGGTTCAACCTGGAACCGGCATGGGGAGCAGCCGGGGGTGAACCCGGAATCGGCACGAAAAAGGTGCCGCAGAGAGAGGCCCTGCCCTGTTTCGGGGCTGGTCGTGGCGAAATGAGCGTAGAGCAGCAGAAACAGGGAATCCGGAGCGAAGGGAAGGATACGGATGCCGTCGGCACCAAGGTTGCATTGTGTGCCGTGAACTCTGAAACATGCCGAAAATCAAGGTGAGAGGAGGTTTGTTGATGGCTTCCAAGGAAGATCAGACCCAGGAAAAGGAACCGGAAAAGGGGAAGGGCAAGATGAAATTAATCCTTATCATCAGCGCGGCAGTTATCCTTGCGGTGGGGGGAACCGCAGCCTTTTTCCTCTTTGCTCACGGCGGACATGAAAAAAAGGAGACCGCAAAGACCGAGAAGGAGGGGACGCCGGCAATCTTCGAGCTGGAGCCCTTCATCGTCAATATCTACGACGGGCAGGAACTACGATACCTGAGGGTCAAGGTGGAGATGGAGGTGTCCGGAGGTGAAGAGGCAAAGGCGGAGCTGGCTGCCCGCAAGGCGCAGATGCGTGACGCCATTCTCATCCTCCTGAGCGCCAAGACCCTCCTTGACGTACGGGATCAGCAGGGCAAGAACCAGCTTCGTCAGGAGATATTCTCGGCATTGAGCAAGATACTGCCCGCGGGCAAGGTCCAGAAGGTATATTTCACCGATTTCGTTGTGCAGTGACAGCACCTATCCGAGGCCGACGTGGAAAAGATACTCAGCAAGGAAGAGATAGAATCGCTGCTGGCGGACATCGTCGAAGGCCGCATCGAGCCGGAGAAAGAGCTTTCCGCCGGAAATGACAGGGTTTCCGTCTACGATCTTTTCACGAACGAACACCAGGTTCTCGTGCCGAACCTGGATGTCATATACGACAGTTTCATCCGCTACAACCGGGTTACCCTGTCCAACCGGTTGCGCAGGATCGTGGAGATCAAAAAAGTGGGGGCGCGTCCCTACAAGTTCGACGATTTTCTCAAAAGCCTTCCCTCCCCGGTCTGCATGGCCATTGTCAAGATAGAACCCCTCAAGGGCGCTGCCCTGATTACCATGGACAGCAACCTGGTTTTCACGCTGGTAGACAGCATCCTGGGCGGAACCGGCACTCCGGGGATTGCGGGAGAGCCCCGCATGTTTACCTCCATCGAACTGCGTCTCATGGAGAAAGTGCTGAAGGATGTGCTGAGCGATATGGAAAAGTCCTGGGCCCATATCCAGACCACCAAAATGAGCATTCTGCGCATGGAGATGAATCCGAGGCTGGTGACCATCGTTCCTCCCGAGTACCAGGTCATCACCATGACGCTGGAAATCCAGGTGGAAGAGAACGTGGGCGCCATGCAGTTCGCCATTCCGTACATGACCATCGATCCCATCCGCGACAAGCTGAAGACCGGGACCCAGCTTGATACCATGGCCATCGACCCCCTGTGGTCCACCCGGCTTTCCAACGAACTCGTGGAGGCGCCGGTGGAGCTGACGGTCGAACTGGGCGACGCCTGGATCACGCTCAACGACCTGCTCAATCTGTCGGCCGGCGACACGATCATCCTGAACAGGGAGTGCAGGAGCGAGTTGACCGTAAAGGTGGAGGGGAAGGAGAAATTCACCGCCTCACCGGGGGTTCATGCGGGGAACAAGGCTATCCGGATCTCCGGTCTGGTTAAAGACTGATCTGTTGTACCCCATACGATTACGAACAGAGAATGAGGAGGAACGCGCGTGAGCGAGAATCAGGAAAAAACTGAAGGAAAGGACCCGTTGCTGGAAAAGAAGAACCTGGATCTGATCCTTGATATCCCGTTGCATCTTACCGTGGAGCTGGGGCGCACCAAGCTGCTTGTCAAAGACCTCCTGCAGCTGAATCAGGGAGCGGTGGTGGAGTTGGGCAAGCTCGCGGGTGAGCTCCTCGACGTCTTCGTCAACTCCAAGCTGGTGGCGCGCGGGGAGGCTGTCGTCGTGAACGAGAAATTCGGCGTGCGTCTGGTGGACATCATCAGCCCCGCCGAACGGGTGGAGAAGATAGTATGAGATTCCTTCCGCTTCCCTTTTTCCTGTTTGCTCCCTGCATTGCGTACGGGACGGAGCTGCAGGGGGAGCTTTCCGGTTTCAGCGTGGCGGGGAGCCTCCTGCAGATGATGGCCTCGCTCGGGATTGTGGTGGGCGTGATTTTCATCGCCCGCCACCTTGTCGGCCGCATCCAAAAGGGAGGCCTCGGAAAAGGGGCGCAGCCGAGGTATCTGCGGGTCGTGGAAACCCGGTTTCTGGGGCCCAAGAAATCCCTCGTTCTGGTTGAGGCGGGAGGAGAGTATCTCCTTCTCGGTTCCACCAGTGACGGGATCAGCCTCATCAAGCAGATTGATATGGTGGAAAACATCGAGGTGATAGAAGACCTTTCCCCCTCGGCGAGGCCCGCCAATCCCCTGTGGGAAGCGGCCCGGTCCCTGGCGGGATGTATCGGCCGACGGGGCTTCCGGTGTGCGGCGTTGGAAAGAAGGGCGGGGTAGCGCCGTGAAAACGAATTCAGTTCTCCGGCTTGTCGTGCCGACGGTCATTGCTCTGATTGTTCTCACCGCGTGCGCGGCGTGGGCTGAGCCGGTAAGCATCCCCACCGTCAGCGTCGGCATCGGCAAGGCTTCCAAACCGGGCGATGTGGCCACGGTGCTGCAGATATTCTTTCTCATCACCATTTTGTCGCTGGCGCCGGGGCTTCTTATCATGACCACCTCGTTCACACGCGTGGTGGTGGTTCTCTCGTTTCTCCGCGGGGCCATCGGCACACAGCAGGCGCCGTCCAACCAGATCGTCATCGGTCTGGCGCTGTTCCTGACCTTCTATGTCATGAGCCCGGTGTGGCAGCAGATCAATACCGAGGCGTTCAAACCGTACAAGGCCGGACAGCTGACCCAGGAGCAGGCCGTGGACAAGGCCGCGCTCCCTCTCAGGAAATTCATGCTCTCCCAGGTGCGGGAGAAGGATCTTGCCCTGTTCCTGAGCCTTTCCAAGATGCCTCGGCCGAAGAACCGGGACGAGATCCCGACACTCACCATCATCCCGGCGTTTATGATCAGTGAACTGCAGACAGCGTTCCAGATCGGATTCCTCATTTATATTCCGTTTCTCGTTGTGGATATGGTTGTGGCATCGGTCCTCATGTCCATGGGGATGATGATGCTGCCTCCGGTCATGATCTCGCTTCCCTTTAAGATACTCCTCTTCATCCTCGTGGACGGCTGGGCACTGGTCATCGGGTCCATCGTCAAGAGCTTCGGGTGAAGAGGCCCTAGTCCCTTGCCCCTGTCCGCTATCCATGGAATCCGGGAAGAAGAACGGACACGGGCGACGATGCGAAAGGATGTTCCATGACACCTGAACTGGTTACCCAGCTTGCGCGCAGAAGTTTCGAGGTCGCCCTGATGCTGTCGGCCCCCCTGCTCATCTTCAGCCTCGCGGTGGGGCTCGTCATCAGTATTTTCCAGGCCGTCACCTCCATCAATGAGGCGACCCTGGCCTTTGTGCCGAAGATTGTGGCGGTGATGATCGCCATGGTAATCTTCTTTCCGTGGATGATGAGCTATATGTCCGATTTTACACGGGAAATATTCGCTCTCATCCCTTCCCTCAAGCAGTGACATGAACCAGCTGCCTCCCTTCCTTTCCCTCAACGAGTTCACCCTGTTCACCCTCGTGCTGGGAAGGTTTGCCGGGATATTTTCCTCCCTGCCCCTGTTCGGCGGCGAACGCGTGCCCATGAACATCCGGGTGGTTCTCACCCTGGCCATGTCCCTGGTGTGTTTCCCCATACTGAAGCTCACCCCCCAGTCGCTTCCCTCCGATTTCCCGAGCCTCTTTCTTGTCGTCGTCGCTGAAACGCTCATCGGCTTTGCCCTGGGCATCGTCGCAAAGGCCGTTTTCGGCGCGGTGGAGTTCTGCTGACAGATCGTGGGCATGCAGATGGGGTTTTCCATGGCGTCCCTCTTCGATCCCGCCATGGGTCACCAGCAGCAACTCCTGGCCATGTTCCAGAGCCTGCTTGCAATGCTCCTCTTCATGACGCTCGGAGCGCACCATATCTTCATCCGGGCCATGGTGGAAAGCTATTCTCTGGTTCCCATCGGGGGGTGGCACATGAGCGGCGAGCTGATCTCCTTCCTCGTGACGGTGACGTCGGGGATATTCATTCTGGGCATCAAGCTGGCAGCTCCGGTGATGGTTGCGCTTCTGGCCACCTCCGTGGTGCTGGGGGTCATGGCGCGATCCTTTCCCCAGATGAATATTTTCATGATCAGCATGCCGCTCAACATCGGCATCGGTTTCGTCGCCCTGGGACTGTCCCTCCTCGTGTTTCTGCGCACCCTGGAAGTGAGTTTCGGCGGGCTGATGCTCCAGATCAAAAATGTATTCAGGCTGCTATCGTAGGTGAAGCGTGTCGGAAGCGGATAAACATTCAAAAACAGAACAGCCTACACAGAAAAAACTGGACGAGGCCAGGAGAAAAGGCTCGCCTCCCCTGAGCCGGGACATGACCGCGACGGTTACCCTCCTCTGCTCCATGCTGGCCCTTTACGCCCTCGGCGGATACATGCTTTCCGCACTCAAGGAGAGCTGCAGGTCCCTTCTGGGCGGAGCCGGCACGGTGCGCATAACCCCCGCCATGGCCCAGAATCTGCTCGAGTCCCAGTTTCTCTCCATCGGCGGCATTCTGGGCCCCTTTCTGGTTCTTGTCATGGGTATCGGCATCGTGAGCGTGATCGTCCAGGGGGGGGTGTCCATCTCGGCGGAACGGATTTCCCTGAAACTGGAGAAGCTCAATCCCGTGAACGGCATGAAGCGTCTCATGAACAAGGAGGCAGCCGTCGAAGCCGTAAAATCCATCCTGAAGATACTGATCGTCGGATACATCGCCTACCGGGTGCTCCGGGATGAGATCCCCGGGATCCTGTACCTGACGGAGGCCGATATCCGCGGTATTTTCACCTTTGTCAGCCACATTTCCTACAAGATCGTCGTTCACACCTGCGGGGTCATGATTATCCTTGCCGCGCTGGACCTGGCATTCGTGAAGTGGAGCTACCTCCAGAATCTGAAAATGACGAAGGAAGAGGTGAAGCAGGAGCAGAAGGATTCCGACGGCGACCCCCACGTGAAGGGAAAGATACGGCAGATGCGCTACGAGAGGGCTTTCCGCAGGCTCAGGCAGATAATCCCCACCGCTGACGTGGTGGTGACCAATCCGACCCACTTTGCCGTTGCTCTCAAATACGAGAGGCACAGGATGGCGGCCCCCATCGTCATCGCCAAGGGTGCCGATCACCTGGCGATCCGCATCAAGGCCATGGCCCGCGAGAGCAGCGTCATGCTCGTGGAGAACCGTTTCCTGGCACGCGAACTCTACGCACAGGTCAAGGAAGGGGAGGAGATACCGGAATCCCTGTACGTGGCGGTAGCGGAGGTGCTGGCCTACGTGTACGGCATCAAGGGGAAAACGTGAATCGGGTCGGGGCCGGGTCCCGAAAAAGGGCGACTCCGGAGCCTGCTCCGGTGTCGCTTTTTTTTTGACAAAAGCTTGACGCACCCCTTTTCAAAATCCTGTCGCAGGGACGGCCGTCCGTGGGGGGCGCCCGGTCCGCCGTCTTTTCTGCCCAGAGGGGAATTGCCGTAACCCCTTGCCATGACGGTGTTTGATCCGTTGTTCCGGACAGAAGAGGGGGAGACTCCCCGCCGGATAGTATCCCCCTGTGATGGCACATCGGTTGCAAATATAGGGGTGCACGTACTAACTCAATGAAATGACGAAGGAAATGTGATGGCATCGTCAACAGCGGAAACACTGGAGCTTCGAGCCTCCCGAAACAACTCCGATATCTACATGGCAATTGCCCTCATCGGCATCCTTGCCCTGATGATAATTCCGCTCCCCGCATTCTTCCTGGACATTTTCCTGGCGGCGAACATCACCATCGCCCTGGCCATCCTTCTGGTGGGTCTGTATACCACCCAGCCCCTCGATTTTTCCGTTTTCCCTTCGATTCTCCTGGTTACCACCCTGTTCCGCCTGGCCCTCAATATCGCTTCCACCCGCCTGATTCTCCTCCACGGGAGCGAAGGGGTGGAGGCTGCCGGGGCCGTCATCAAGGCCTTCGGCCAGTTCGTGGTGGGCGGGAACTACGTGGTGGGCGCGGTTATCTTCCTCATCCTCGTCATCATCAATTTCGTGGTCATCACCAAGGGCGCGGGGCGCGTGGCCGAGGTTGCGGCGCGTTTTACCCTGGACGCCATGCCCGGCAAGCAGATGGCAATCGATGCCGACCTCTCTTCGGGAATCATCAACGAAAAGGAGGCGCGGGCGCGACGTGCGAAAATCGCGCGGGAATCGGAATTCTACGGCTCCATGGACGGCGCCAGCAAATTCGTGCGGGGAGACGCCATTGCGGCGGTTCTCATCATGCTGACCAACATCGTGGGCGGCTTCGTGATCGGCGTCTGGCAGAAGGGGATGCCCCTTGACGCCGCCCTTGCCAACTATACCCTCCTCACCATCGGCGAGGGGCTGGTGGCGCAGATACCGGCGCTCATCATCTCCACGGCAGCCGGCATCATCGTCACCCGTTCCGCTGATGAGAAGAACTTCGGCCATGAAATTACCGGACAGTTTCTCAACTATCCCAAGGCGTTCTATGTATCGTCCGGGGTTCTGTTCTGCTTCGGTCTCATCCCGGGTCTTCCCCATTTCGCATTCTTCCTCCTTTCCGGTATCGCCTATCTGGGGGGCAGGCTGGCCCGCGAGAAGGCGGAGGTTGTGGAAGAGGGGGGCGATATCCTTTCCTCTGCCCCCGGGGATGAGCAGGCGGACCAGCTTACGGCCATCCGTCCCGTGGACCTCCTGGAACTGGAGGTGGGGTATGGTCTCGTGCCCCTGGTCGATGCGGCGCAAAAGGGCGAGCTTCTGGAAAGAATCCGAACCATGCGCAAGAACTTTGCCCAGAAGATGGGGTTTGTGGTTCCTCCCATCCACATCCACGACAACCTTCAGCTGAAACCCCATGAGTACGCAATCATCATCAAGGGGGCCAAGGTTGCCGGCGGCACGATGACCGGCCAGTACCTTGCCATGGATTCCGGGGCCGCGACGGGCGAGCTCGCCGGTGTAAAGACGACCGAGCCGGTGTTCGGGCTCCCCGCTGTCTGGATCAAGGCTTCGGAGAAGGAGCATGCGCAGGTCAGCGGGTATACGGTCGTGGATACGACGACGATCATGGCCACCCACCTCAGCGAGATCATCAAGAAGCACGCCCATGAGCTGGTGGGACGGCAGGAAATGCAGCAGCTCCTCGACAATCTCGCCGCAAGCTGCCCGAAGGTGGTGGACGAGCTGGTGCCCGGAACCCTGAGCCTCGGCGCGGTCCTCAAGGTGGTACACAACCTGCTCAAGGAAAACGTCTCCATCCGCGACCTGAGGACTATCCTCGAGATACTGGCCGACTACGGCGGGGTCACCAAGGATCCGGAAATCCTCACCGAGTTCGTCCGTCAGGGTCTCGCCCGCTACCTCGTGGAACAGTACAAGCAGGACAATGATGTCCTTGCTCTCCTGACCCTTGACCGGCAGGTGGAGGAAGTGATTGCCGAATCGGTTCAGCCTTCGGACCAAGGGGGGTACCTGGCCATCGAGCCGGGGCTTGCCCAGCGCATCCTTTCCTCCATTCGGGTGGCCATGGACTCCTTCAACCAGACGGGAAGCCATCCGGTGCTCCTTGCTTCTCCATCGGTCCGGCGCCATGTCAAGAAGCTGACGGAAAGGTTCCTGCCGAATCTTGCCGTGCTGTCTCACAATGAAATTCCACCGAATATAAAAATACAATCTCTGGGAGTGGTGACCGTCGATGCAAACTAGAACCTTTCAGGCAGGAAATATGGCGGAAGCATTGCACATGGTGAAGACCGAGCTGGGTCCGGACGCCATGATTATCTCGTCCCGCAGGGAGAAGCGCAGGGGGATTCTGGGGCTGTTCAGCAAGCCCGTGTTCCGCGTTACGGCAACCATCGGTTCTCCGCCACCGCGGCGATACCCCATGGTCCCGGAAGAGACGCAAGAGGAGGATACGACTCTGGGAGAGTTCCGCAAGTTGATGCTGGAACCTCTGGTGCGGGAATTGCGTGAGCTCCGCGATCGGGTCGATGCACTGTGCGGCAGGGACGAACTCCGGCAGGTGAAGGCGGATGAACACCCTGTCCGGCCCCTGGAGGGAGAAGAGAGCCACGCCCCCGTCCGGGACCTTTCCGTGCCGGTTCTCTCCCCGGACGCACGGCGGGACCTGAAGAAGACGCTCGTTGATTCCGTGACGGCGGGAGAG
>JAAZOO010000023.1 GCA_012797715.1 Geobacteraceae bacterium
ACAGCCGATACTGTCCGAACCCGAAGGGTGAGTGTATCGGCTGTAGTGAAATGAGCTTAGAGCAGCACAAAGACGGCAATCGGAGAGAACGAAGGATGCCTCCAACTGCCGAATCTAGGTTGATTCGATATACATCGAGCGGGGCTCCAACAGCGCCAAGGCCTATGAGCGGGACGTGAACCGGCTGGGAAATCAGGGGGCGCCTCCAGCCGCGGCCGCAAGCCCGATCAGTATCAACGCCGTACTGGTCATCCCCGTACCTTCAGGGAATGCCGGGCCTCCGGTTCGGGAGCAAAGGAAGAAGTATGGCAACCCGACCAGGGCACGCTGCAGTCATCCCTCATTTCCAGTCGGGCCTTGCGCCCGCAACCATGTTGACGCTCAAGCACATCCGCAGGCCTGGTGCCCGCGGTGGTGCCTGCTTTCCCCGGCGAAACGTACTCCGCTACCCTGCCGGAGACCTCTTCCTAGGGGAGTTTCTTCCCCGCCTCTTTTTCACCATGAGTTTTCCCAGGGGATTTTTATAAATCCCCCTCGTGTTCGTCGCAAATACAGTTTTCACAAAAACACATGGTATCAGCGCCTAACGGAGCCTGCTGCAACCATGGGAAAACCGCGACACTACATCTACACGTTCTTCCTGAATGGACCTATATTGGGCAGAGTCCGGTACCGCCCTGTGGAAGCGAACCTTAACACAGGGATGAGATTGAATCCTGCCGGCCGGTCGATCCCGGGAAAACAGGCTCACTCAAGAAATGAAGGAGGACACATGGACACCATTACCCGGTTTTCAAAGGAATCGCCCAATATTTTCAACGGAATGATGGAACTTATCAAAGGGGCCAACACGGCCGGAGCTCTGAGCGGCAAACAGAAGGAGCTGTCGGCCGTAACCGTATCGACAGTGATCAAATGCGTCCCCTGTCTCATGGACCATGCGAAAAAGGCCCTCTCGGCGGGGGCGTCTCAGGCTGAAGTGCTGGAAGCTGCGGCATTCGGGACCGTCTTCGGGGGTGCGCCGTCTTTCGTATTCCTTCGCGACAACCTGGACGGCCTCTACGGGATTCTTGACGCGGTGAGCTGATATTTCGCCCAATCTGTTGACAACGAGCCTGTACCGGGATCGATCAATAAACCTAGATTCGGCAGTTGGAGGCATCCTTCCTTCTCTCCGATTGCCGTCTTTGTGCTGCTCTAGGCTCATTTCACTACAGCCGATACATTCACCCTTCGGGTTCGGACAGTATCGGCTGTGGCCGCTCCATTTCGCTAAGAGCAGCAACGAAATACGACAGAGTCGCTCTCTGCGGATACCTCCAACTGCCGTTTTCAGGTTTATACAGGATCGTGCTTGCTGCCGGCGACGCGGTTTTTTCCGGGTTTCGGCACGAAGGGCTAAAAAAGAGCCTGTTTCACGCCGAAGTTTCTTTTCATCCCCCTGATGGGGAAGGTATACTACGTCCAAGGCCCTTTCCGGCCGGCACGGGATACCGGACCACGACCCTGTCCGCGAGACGTTTCCATTCCAGTATGGCAGTATGGGGAAATTCTCTGCATGCCGCTTCTGTGACGGGACTGATGAAAGGAGGAGAAATGCGGGGTTTCACCATAAAGAGATATGCCGGGTTGTTGCCAACCCTTGCGGCGGCATGGATTCTCCTTCTTCCGCCTCCTTCCCTGTCTGCGGGATGCACGCGGGCAAGCAGCGGTGTCCTCAATGTTTCCATGGTTGAGACGGTCCGATTTCAGCAGGGAAGCGTACTCGATTCTCGCCCCGATTCCTTCACCACGCATCACAGGACGCTGGTCTGGACACTGGCCGGCGTGATCCTGGCGCTGTCCGGTTTTGTTATTCTCCTTGCCCTGACCGTTCTCCGGCTCCGCCGGGCCAGAGAGCAACTGCGTCGTGCCAAGCTGGTGGTGGAGAACAGTCCGGCGGTGCTGTTCCGCTGGAAAGCCGCCGAAGGATGGCCCGTGGAACTGGTGTCCGACAATGTGAGACAGTTCGGTTATTCCCCGGATGAGCTGTTGTCGGGAACGGTTCCCTTTTCCTCCCTGGTGCACCCCGATGACCTGGAGAGAGTCGCCTCCGAGGTCGCGATGTTCGCATCCGGAGGGGTCGACCGATTTCAGCAGGAATACCGATTGCTTGCGAAGGACGGTTCTGCCCGCTGGATAGATGACCGGACGGTTGTCGAGCGGGACCGGAAGGGAAACGTCACGTATTTCCAGGGCATTATCCTGGATGTCACCGAGCGCAGGCGTGCCGAAGACGCGCTGCGCGAAAGCGAGGAGAAGTTCCGGGTTCTGGCCGAGACCGCGCCGTCGGCAATTACCCTCCATCAGGATGATACGTTCATCTACGTGAATCCTGCCATGTGCAGGATATCGGGATACACCGAGGATGAGTTGCTGGGGATGCGTTTCTGGGAGCTGGCTGTTCCGGACGATCGGGATATGCTCCGGGAGCACGGGAGAGCGCGACTGCCTGGAAATACGGTGCCGAGCCAGTTCGAATACCGGCTGGTTACCAAGGATGGGGACATCCGGTGGGCCACGGCCTCGGCAGGTACCGTCGTATTTCGCGGCAAGCCGGCAGGGGTCGCAATCCATATTGACAGTACCGAGGCCAGGCTGGTGAAGGAAAAGCTGCGGCAGTCCGAGGCGCTTTTCTCTTCCGCGTTCCGTTCCTCTCCCGATTCGGTGAACATCAACCGCCTGGAAGACGGCCTGTACCTCGATGTGAACGACGGATTCTGCGCGATGACGGGGTATCGGCCGGAGGAGGTAATCGGCAGAACCTCCCTGGAGTTGAATATCTGGGTCAATCCCGAAGACAGGGCGCGGCTGGTGCGGGAGATATCCCGCCACGGCTTTGTCAAGAATCTGGAGGCGGAATTCAGGAGAAAGGACGGCTCCGTTCTCACCGGGCAGATGTCCGCGCGGAGTATCGAATTTGGAGGAGAGCGCTGCATTGTCAACATCGTTCGGGATGTAACCGAACAAAGACGCGCCGACGAGAGGTTGCGGGCATCTCTGGCGGAAAAAACGGTGCTGCTCAAGGAAGTCCACCACCGGGTGAAGAACAACCTGCAGATTATATCATCGCTCCTTGAGCTTCAGTCGGACTTCATCGAGGATGAGGAGGCGCAGAGGTTCATCAGGGAAAGCCAGAACCGGATTTGCGCCATGGCCATTGTTCATGAGAAACTGTACCAATCGGAGAGCGTTGCCTCCATTAATCTCGGTGACTATATCGAAAGCCTTACCCACTTCCTGGTATCCAGCTTTATGAAGGATACGGACAGGATATGGCTCACCGTTGAAGTGGAAGAAATTCCCCTGGCCATCGACGAGGCGATCCCGTGTGGACTTATCGTGAACGAGCTGGTATCGAACGCCTTCAAGCATGCCTTTCCCCGAGGGGAAAAAGGAGAGCTTTCGGTCCGGTGTCGTTGCGGGGAAGACGGCATGATTACGCTGACGGTCTCCGATAATGGGGTCGGGATGCCGCCGGGTTTCGATATGGGACGTAGTGAATCACTCGGGTTGCAGTTGGTGACGATGCTGGTGAAGCAATTGCGGGGCAGGATGAGCCTCGATCCTGAAACGTGCGGCACGACAGTGGTTGTCTGTTTTCCCGGACGACTTTCTCAGCCTGCCCGAGGATGTCCGGGGTACGGGGACCGAAGAACGCGTCCGGGCATCGCAAGAGGAAAGAACCACGGGGATGCGTCATGAAACGATATCTGGTTGTCGATGACAACGGACGGGGCCTTGAGTCGATTGAGATGCTTCTCCGGGAACACGGCTATGCTGCCGCGGGAATCGTCGAGAGTATTCCTGATGATGCGGCGCTGCAGTGGGAGAGTAGGTATCGGGACATTCTTGAAAACGCGCCGATAGGCATCTTTCGCTCCACTCTTGATGGGAAGTTTGTCTATGTCAATGCGGCAATGGCGCGGATGCTGAAATATGAATCCCCGGAGGCGCTGATCGAGCTGGTGAACCGTACAGGGGCCGTCGAAGCGGTGTGTGCGGACCCTTCGCATTGCTGGGAGGTCCTCCGGGATGCCCGGAAGGACTGCTGCTGGCACCTATGCGAGGAGCGATACCGATGCAGGGACGGAAGCATCATCACCTGCAGTTTCCACTATCGTGCGGTTCCCGGAAAAGGGGACAGCCCCGGAGAATTCGAAGGATTCGTGGAGGATATCAGTGAACGGAAGCGCGCCGAGACGGTTCTGAAAACGTGCCAGTTCATTATGGACAAGGCCTCCATCGGTGTAATGCGGGGAAGTGCCGATGCGAAAATACTCTCCGTCAATGAGTACTGGGCGCGGGTTCTGGGGTACACGCAGGAGGAACTGAGCTCCATGAGCTTCTATGATATCGACCCGGCACTGACGCCGGAATTCTGGTATGCTCACCGCGAAAGACTGACCGCTACCGGCTTCGACACCTTTGAAACGTCCCAACGCCGTAAGGATGGAACCCTCTTCCCCGTTGAAGTTACGATTAGCTTCCTGAACTACGAGGGCCAGGAGTTCAGCTGTTCCTTTACCCAGGACATCAGCAGGCGCAAACAGGCGGAGGAGTCCCTGCGCTGGAGCGAGGAAAAGTTCCGGACCCTTGCCGAGACATCGGCAGCCGCAATCGTTCTCTACCAGGGGGAGAGGATCGTCTATGCAAATCCTGCCGCCGTCCGCATGTTCGGTTACTCCGAACCGGAGTTGCTGGAGATGCTGTTCTGGGACTGTTTCCATCCGGATTTTCGGGAAGTGGCGCGTTCGCGGGGGATTGCGCGCCAGCGGGGCGAGCAGGTGCCGAGCCAGTACGAATGCAAGGTGATTGTCAAGGGGGGCGGGGAAAAATGGGCCCTCGTCACTGCCGGCAGGGTCGAATTCAAGGGAGCACCGGCAGGCATCGTTACGATGATCGACATTACCGAGTCCAAGAGGTGGCAGGAAATGAACAGTGCCCTGCTGGCGGAAAAGGATCTCCTCCTCAAGGAGGTCCATCACCGGGTTAAGAACAATCTTCAGATTATTTCCACCCTTCTCGAACTCCAGTCTGAATCCGTCCGCGATAAAGAGGCCCTCACATCATTCAAGGAGAGCCGGGATCGCATCAGGGCCATGGCTCTCATCCACGAGCTCCTGTGCGAGTCCGATGGTTTGGCCTCGGTGGATTTCGACGAATATATCGTACATCTGTCTTTACACCTGTTCGACTCCTACCAGGTGGACCCCGGGCGCGTTACCCTGAATGTCGCTGCAGGTGGGGTATCCATCGGTATCAACAAGGCAATCCCATGTGGCCTGATCATCAACGAGCTTGTGTCCAATGCGCTGAAGCACGCTTTTCCGGATAACCGCACCGGAGAGATTTCCATCCGTTTCGATGTGGATGGAGATGACTGGATTTCTGTCACGGTTGCCGATACCGGGGTCGGGATGCCGCCGGGTCTGGATTTCCGGAACACCGAGACACTGGGCCTGCAGCTGGTGAGCATGCTGGTTGCGCAGGTGCGGGGACGGATTGCCGTTGACAGCGGGCCGGGCGGCACGGTTGTGTCCATATGGTTACCGTTGAGCCGGTAGCGTTCCATCGTGAGCTGCCCAAGTGGCAGTGCTGCCCTGTTCCCCAGGGAACGGCCGGCTCTCCCGGCTTCGGCAGCAGGAGCGGTCCGAAGAGGCGGAAGGCCGGCTCCGGGTGCCGATACCGGGATTGCCGGTGCTTTCGCACTAGCCGTCATGCCTGGGCAAGCGGGAACCGGAGGTTTTGCCACTGCATGAAATTCCCGGTTCCCGTGTGCGGGCGAACGATACAATGAATAGGCCTTCCAGTGCCCCAGGAGCATGGTATCCGGTTCCGCGGCTGGTTGCCTGCTCCAAACGTGAGGAGAGCTGCATGGATAGAGAAACGTACGATGAAAATCCGGGAAGAATCCTGATTGCGGACGACAGCGCCGCCAATCTCCGGCTTCTGTCCGGAATACTTTCCAGGAGTGGATATTCTGTCCGCGAGGCGTCCGATGGCGCGGAAGCGTTGCGACTGGCGCGGGCGGAGCTGCCTGACCTCATTCTCCTGGACGTCATGATGCCGTTTCTGGACGGCTTCAAGGTGTGCCAGTTTCTGAAAAGCGATGCAGCAACCCGTGACATCCCGGTTGTCTTCATGACCTCCCTCACGGAAACGCGTGACAAGGTCAAGGGATTCCAGATGGGCGCCGCGGACTATAT
>JAAZOO010000305.1 GCA_012797715.1 Geobacteraceae bacterium
AGGGAGCAGGCATGGCAAAGGGAGCGCGTCATTGCATCTTCAGCCGGTACGTGACCTGCAGCGAGTCCCCGTCGGCCAGGGTGCGCGTGGTGGACAGGGCCGCATAGCTCACCAGCTTGCCGCTGTTGTCGGAGCTGGTGGCCAGGACCAGGTGCGTCACCGGCCCGATAGTACCGCCCGATGCGGTGAATGTCTTGGTCACGCTGGTTGCCATATAGTCGCCGCTGTCCAGGGCCAAGGAGAGCCAGCCGGACGAGCTTGACGGCAGGGCCTGGGGGCTGTACCCGTTCCCCGATGGCTCATAGGCGGCTATCCCGGCCAGGGTGGACGTCTCCTCCGGGGTGGTGTTGTAGAGCCGCAGGTAGGTGTTCGCCGGCGCCGTCCCCCCCCGCAGGACCACATTGAGGAACAGCTGCTCCCCTTCGTCTGCCAGGGCGTTATGCGCGGTTTCGGACCATTTCAGGCGGCCGGCAGCATTGTAGCAGGCGAGGTGGAATGCGCCGCTCTCGCGCCCTCCCGCTTCATCCCGCAGGGGCGGCGAACAGGCGGTCAGCATGGCGAAGAGCACGAGGGGCAGTACCAATCGTTTCATAGTCGTCTCCCTGATTCCTTTCTGTCGGCATGAGTGACGGATACGGGATCATTCACGGCATGCCCAGCTCCCGCAGGGCATCCCTCAGCCTGTCCTCTCCCACCGGAGCGGCAGGGCTGGACGTTGTGAAGATGATGTCATACTCCCATATCCCCTGCTTCTCCTCCACGAATTCATCCCCGGCGTACTCGAACCGGGAGCAGCCCGGAATCTGCCATCCGGTGATTATGAGCCGCGCCGCCTCCAGGAACCGGAGAGCATCCCCCACGAACCTGGCCACAACCCTCACGGCGATGCGGACCCGCCGCGGATTGGGCGCCTCGCTCCCGGCATAGTGGACCAGGAGCGCCCCGCGCGGATGCCGCAGCCGGTATTCACCCGGCTTGTCCGGAAAGGGAGCGATTTCAAGCCCGGTTATATATGTTTTCAACCGGTCCGTGATACAGTCTGGGATTTCGTGGACGTACATCAGAACCTCTCCAGACTTTCCCTGGAAAAAACCGGGTCGGGAGCGGCGGCTCGGGGACAGTCTCCGGCGTCTTTTTGCGCCGAATTCTCTGCCCGGCCGATGCTGACGGTTCCCTTGGCGATGCTTTCCAGCAGCTTCACCGCGTTCCGGTACCGGTCCTTGCGCACATCGGGCGGATCGGTATCCCTCCGGGAAAAGAGGTTGTAGATGGCGATGTCCGCTGCTATCTTCCGGATTACATCCGGAACCGGGCTGAAGGGGACGGCGTAGCGCCCCCCCGCCCAGGCGTCGATCTCTGCGTCCGCATCCGCTATGGCGTCGGCAAGCACCGCCCAGTCCGCGGTCCCTGCCAGGGAATCGTCGGTGAGGGCGGTGAGGACGTCCGGCGGAAGCTGCGTCCTGATGTCATCAAAGGTGCAGTACGGCATGCCCTACGATGTCACCGTTGCGTCGCAGATGCCGTTGACGCTCGGAATCGGGAACGGTTTCGCCTCCGCCACCAGCTGGTAGCCGCTGGGATTGTCGGTCCTGACCGGCTTTACAAAGAAGGGGAGGGGCTGCAGGTTGCCGTCCAGGTCGTCGATGGCGCAATACGGCATCTGGTGGCCGGCGTCCAGGGCGATCATCTTGCATGCCTTTTCCCCCACCACCGGGACCATCGCCTTGGTCTGCGGGTTGTAATACTGCTCATCCCTGGGTTTGACCAGGTACCCGCCCACGGTAATACCCTGATCGGAAATCTCAACCCTGAACTGCGCCGTTGACTGGAATCCCTCTGCCAGGGAAAACAGCGCGTTATATGCGGTTTCTCCCGCCCAGACCTCGACGCGGCCGCCGTACCCTTTCTCCTTCAGTTTCTTGTGCATGCCGCGCAGACACAGGAAAACGTCCTTCAGCTTGGCGCCGTCGGCATCCCATTTTTTGGCGGGGGCGAACGTCTGGATGGGGCCGAAATCCACCTCGTAGGTCTCAAACCCCCCTCCCTCCAGCTGAACGGGCCATTGAATCTTGCCGGTAATGGCGACGCAGCACAGCGCCTCGGTGGTGGCGCGGACCGTGCGCCGCAGGATGTCGGTCTTTGCCTGCGCCCAGGCGGAGAGGGATGCCTGGTCCCCCATGAGCACCTTCAGGTTGTTCAGGTCGGCCCCGGTGACGCCGATGTCGGGACGGATGGGGAACGGCTCGTAAAAACCGGTGGATGCAGCGCTCCCTGCGATGGTGATGGAGCGCCCCCCCCGGCGCGCCAGGGGCATGGCCTTGGCGACGGACTGTATCAGGTCCGCGCCGATGAGCGGCAGCGGCTGCTGGGGACGGACGGAAAAAATCGTGTCCATGACCGGCGTCTCCAGCACCGGCAGCTCGGTCAGGTAGCGTATGATTGCCTCACGGGTGAATAAATTGCGGATATTGACCATGGTGCTCCTCCTTGTGATCCCGGCATCGTGCCATAGAAAACCCGTTGCCCGTGCCCGGCATCCGTGGTTACGAAGGCTTTTTCAGGCCGTAGCGGACAACGGACACGGGTTGGTTATTTCGGGAAAATCCCCTTCTTCTGCAAGAGCATCAAAAGCGCACCGGAGGGCGCCGCCTTGGCGGTCTTGCCGACCTTGAGCACCCCGGCATTCACCGTGCCGTGCGCCACATACAGGCCGGACGCGCTG
>JAAZOO010000306.1 GCA_012797715.1 Geobacteraceae bacterium
AAGGAAGAACGGCTGGAGAGCTGCCCTGCTGGCGCAGGAGGAGACGGCCAAGGGTGCGCCCCCCGATTCGCAGCTGCTCATGGCAGAGCGGAGCAAAGGGAGCCGATGGGACCCGAACCCGTGGCGATGGAAAACAGCAAGAAATTCTTTGCATGATAATTACTCGCCATCCGCTTCGTGCCGCACCCCTCCCTTTCAGAACACACCTATCTTGTTGAGAAATACCAAGGCCACCAGCACGGGAGTGATGTATTTGATCAGAAAATGCCAGACCGGATACAGGTGGAAGCGGACCTCTCCCTTTTCAATCTCGCTTTTGGCCACGCGGGTCGTGAGCGCCCACCCGGTATACACGGCAATGAGAAGTCCGCCCAGCGGAAGCATGACCGTGCTCGCCAGGAAATCGACGGAATCAAGAAAATTCCGCTCCCCGATGAAAACGATATCCTTCAGAATCCCGTTGGAGAGTGCGGACGGGACGCCAAGGAGGAAAATAACGAAGCCGATGAGCAGGGCCGCCCGGCGGCGGTCCCACTTCTTCTCATCGCAGTAATAGGCCACCACGACTTCCAGGAGGGAAAGGGCGGAGGTAAGGGCCGCAAAGACCAGAAGAAGGAAAAAGAGGGCGGCGAAAAGCGTTCCGGCCGGCATGCGGCTGAACACCACCGGAAGTGTCTTGAAAACGAGTCCCGGCCCCCCGGCAGCCTGCATGCCGTAGGTAAAAACTATGGGGAATATGGCCAAGCCGGCAAGGATAGCGACACACGTGTCCATGAAGGAGATGGCACAGGCAGCTGCGGGGAGATTGGTTCCGTCGTCCGCGTAGCTGCCATAGGTGAGCATGGCGCCCATGCCGAGGCTGAGACTGAAGAGCGCCTGTCCCAGGGCTTCCAGCAGGACAAGGGGAGTGAGCTTCGACCAATCGGGGGAGAAGAGAAAGTGGAGCGCGGGCGCTCCTCCCGGGGAAAGGACGCCGTACACCGCAAGAAAAAGCAGAATCAGGAACAGGAGGGGCATCATGATCTTGTTGGCCTTTTCCAGCCCCTTACTGACCCCGCGCAGGACGATAGCCACAACGGAGGACATGAATACCGCATGCCAGAACAACTGCCTTGCGTCCGATGCCAGGAGCTTCGAAAAGAGCCCCGGGACTTGGGCGGCGTTTTGGCCGCTGAAGGCGCCGCGCAATGAAAGCAGCAGGTAGTCGAGGGTCCACCCTGCCACAACGCAATAGTACGACAGTATCACAAAACCGGCTGCCACCACCAGCCAGCCTGTCACGGTCCATATTCCTCCCCTCAGAGACCTGAACGCACCGACCGGGTTCCTGCGGGTATGCCGGCCAATAACCATCTCTCCCAGCATGATCGGAATGCCCACCAGGAAAATGCACAGGATATAGAAAAGAACAAAGGCGCCGCCGCCGTGCATGCCGGTGATATAGGGGAACTTCCAGATATTGCCCAGGCCGATGGCCGAACCGGCCGAGGCCATGATGAAACCGAAGCGGCTCGACCAGAGACCGCGCTTCCGGCCACCGTCATGATGGTGTTTTGACATGAAAAACTCCTTCGGGAGGAGAGGTGATTCAGCGGGGAAAATTCGCGGCCACAATCTAGCAGAGGAGATGGATTTGGAAAAGGATAAAGTTGTGATTTCTGCAAATCCCCCCATTCCTGAAGACTCGCCCCCCCGTGGCGAGAAAAGGCGGAGGGAGGGGGTGGGACGTCTCCATTTCCCCCCGTTGAAGCCACATCCGCTTCCGTAAGGGAATGGTCACGTCCGGTATGGGAGGTTGGGAATCCGGAACAGGAATGCGCGTTGCAGAGGGGTGTGAACAACGCATAGGGCGCGAACGGGCAGGTCAGGAGAGTGTCCCCTTCTCCAGGCAGCGGTAAAATGCCCGGAGGAGGTCCGGATCGAACTGGACACCGGAGAACTGTTCCATGATCTTCATCACCGTTTCCGGCGGCATCCCTTTCCGGTAGGGCCTGTCGGTGGTCATGGCGTCAAAGGTATCCGCTACTGTGATGACGCGGGCTTCCAGCGGTATCTCTTCAGATGCAAGCCGGTCCGGATAGCCGGTCCCGTCATACCATTCATGGTGGTGCCGGATCCAGGCGACGATCTCCCCCAGTTCGGCAATCGTCGACAGAATCTCGGCGCCCTTTCCCGGATGTTCCTTTATCTTTTCGTACTCTTCCGGACGCAGGCTTCCCGGTTTGCGAAGAATGCTCTCCGGAGTTCCTATCTTTCCGATATCATGAAGGAACGAGGCCAGTTCCACCTCCCGCACACGTTCCTTCTTCATTCCCAGCTCTCCGCAGATGGCCACGGCAAACCGAGCGACCCTCCGGGAGTGGCCGTAGGTATAGGGATCCTTGGCGTCGATGGCCGTGGCGAGCGCTTCCACGGTGCTGAGAAACAGCTTGTTGATCGCTTCATAGAGATATGCCTTCCTCAGGGAGGACGCGACCTCGGAAGCAAAGATGCCCATCAGCTTCAGTTCCGGGGACCAGAATTCCTCCCCGGAGAGCTTGTCGGTAGCGATCAGCATTCCCAGGGGTCTGGCATCGGCGATCAGCGGCACGCACAGGATATATCTCGCCTGCCAGGGCAGGGAAATCCTGCCGTCGGCGATAATGTCGCAGACCGTTACCGGCTCCCCCTGCCGGAAGACATGGCCGGTCAGACCCGAAGTGACAGAAGCGCGGAAGCCTGCTGCGGACTCCCGATCCCGTCCCATGCCGAACCGTGTCGCCAGCTCCTGTTTCTCCCCGTCGAGAAGCATGATGAAGATGGTGCGGGCCTCCAGGATGCGGTCGGCCTCTTCCACAACGAGACGGCAGACGGCATCCACATCCATCTCGCAGCCGAGCTTGGCGGAGATGGCGGAGATGAGCGAAAGCTCCTCATACCCGCGCACTATCTCGGAGGAAAGGTCTTCCAACTCCTCTTCGAGCCTGAGTATGTTTTCCAGGCACCGGGCAATGCCGGGAGCGATATGTCCCGCGCTCCCGCGGGACGGGCAGACCACAAGACTGCCGACGCACGCGCCCGTGCAGTGGAAGGGCTCACTTTCCACAGCCCTGCCGGCACGGCATTCCGAGCCGCTCAGACAGTCCATGGACGGGCACGCCGTGCCCCGCATCACCAGCGGACTCCCATCGGCATCAACGAGCGCCAGGGAGACTCCGAATCCCGTGGAAAGCTGCCCGAGCACATCCTCAATTTTCCTGCGGGAAAACCTTTTCAGAATCCCCTTCATGCACCCGTTCTCCCTGGACGGCGACTATCCGATTCTCTTGGCATATTCCGCCTCAATCTCTCCGACAAGCTTGTACAGCCCCTCGTTCCCGCCCGTCCCGTTCGTTCCTTCGAGGGTAACGGTCGTAACATACCTGTCCAGCGGCTCCCCCAGCAGCATGAAAAGGGGAACCCGCCGTATCCTCGGGTCTTCCAGGAATCCTGAAAGAATATCCTCCAGCCGGCTTCCCCGGAACGTTCCGAGGACAATCGCCGTGGGACGAAATTTTTCCGCAGCCTGCGCAGCGTGGAGAACATCGGCGTGCACGGCGGATTCATACCCGGCCGCGCCAAGGAGAACCTGGAGCGTTCTCGACTCCACGCTGTCCGACGACAGAATCAGAACCGTTCCGGCGCGCACCCGGCATTTTTCAAAGAGCGAAATAATCTCGTATTTATCGAACGGTTTCGTCAGATAACCGTGAACCGCCACGTGCGGCTCATCACCATGCTGCACGAACAGCGACGCAAGAAGGACGCGCACCCCTGCTGCGCGCGCGCATCCGACGAGTTCCGAGAAACCGCCCCAGTCAACGGGGACATCGGAGACAATGAGTCCCGGACGCATGCTGTTCAGCACATGGGACGCCCTCTGCGGGGTATCGGCGCCGAGCGTCAGGTACCCCAGGTCTTCCAGCTTTTTTCTGAGAGAACGCCTCGATACGGTATCCGAGGATACCACGAGTATGGGTTTGTAGAGGCCGATGTGCCCACTCGCCGGCACGGAAAGCGCCGGGGCGGTATCCATCGTTTCGGGCACGGCAACGGGTATGGTAAAGAAAAACGTGCTCCCTTTCCCCACCTGGCTGTCGACCCATATCTTTCCGCCATGAAACTCAACAATCCCCTTGGAAATGCTCAATCCCAACCCGGAACCTTTCGGACGCCCCGGCGCATGTTCGGCGATGCGGCAGAAGGGCTTGAATATCAGTTCCGTTTCCTCGGGGAACACGCCCTCCCCCGTATCCGACACGAAGAACTCCACAAACCCTCCGATCAAACGGGCGCCCAGTGATATCCGGCCTTCGTGGGTGAATTTCACCGCATTGTTGAGCAGGTTTACCAGCACCTGAACCAGCTGGTTCCGGTCGCCCCGCACATCGGGAATTCCTTCCGAATCATGCAGCTCCAGCGACAGACCTTTTTCCAGCGCCATGGGACGCACAATCCCGAAGCTTTCCCTGAGCACATCCCCCGGCTGTACCGGGCAGGGAGAAAAACCCGTATTTCCCGTCTCTATCCGCACCAGATCGAGCATGCCGGTAACATAGCTCGAAAGCTTCTCACTCTCCGTATGTATGATGGTGAGGAACTCCTTCTGGGTTTCCGGTTCGATGTCGTCATAATTCATCAGTATCTCGGAATAGGACTGGATGGAAGAAAGCGGGGTGCGCAATTCATGGGAGACGTTCGACAGGAATTCGGTCTTGTTCCTGTCGAACTCCTGAAGTTTCCGGTGGGCATCGGACAGGGCGTCCAACGCGGTCTGGAGGTTCATGTTCTTATTGCTGAGCTCGTTGCCGAGGCTCTCGAAGGTGGCGATGGCGTTCTCGTAGCGGCTCCGCTCCTGCCGGACGCGCTGCGCGCAATATCCGGCAACCAGCGCGGCCAGGAAAAACGCCGCGCTCTCTGCGGCAAGAGCCGGCAGGCTCACCGTACCAGGCGGAAACGGGATACAGAGCAGAGGGAAGAAAACGGCAAAGGCAATGCCGGTTCCCAGGAGGACGCGCCTCGACAGATAGAGTGAAAGGAGCCCGATGCCCGGATAGTACAGGAACCTGACAGGACTCTGGATGCCGCCGCTGACCAGGCAGAGGGGGAGCAGAGCAAGGATCAGGGAACTGAGAAGGAGGGAACGGTCATCTCTCTTCATGGAGACGGCTTTCCGAGGATCGCCCGCACCCTGGCGACGACCTCTTTCGGACTGAACGGCTTGGTTATGAAGCCGTCCGCTCCGCTGGCAAGGCTTTGCTCACGATCCAGTTCCTGCCCCTTGCAGGTGAGAATGATCACATGGGTATCCCTAAGGGCCTCATCGCGCTTTATGATTCCGCAGAGCTCGTTTCCCGTTCTCTTCGGCATAATGAGGTCGAGAAAGACCAGCCTCGGCCTCATCTCTCGTATCTTCTCCAAGACGCCTTCACCGTCGGATGCGGTCTCCACGCTGTACCTCTCCTTCACAAAAACGAAGCTCAGGGCGCGGACGATATGCGGCTCGTCATCGGCAATGAAAATGTCTATCTCTGCCATGGTGTACCAGGAATGGGGGATGGGAAAAAACTTCGTGTCAAAGTATACATCAAAACATCGTATTGTCTCTTCCGGTTTTTTTTCGCGCGCATCTTGTTCTCGGGAGTGCAATTGGCCCGGGAATACTCCTCCCTCCCCCACGGCCGGATTTGGTACCTTCTCGATAAACAGGAAGAACAGTGCTATAGTTAGTTTCCATCCGGAGTTTCCGGATGGAAACTCGGTACATCGCCATAGCATGAAGTGGAGAGACCCGGCATGCGCCTTCCCGCCCCTGGCCGGTTTCTCGCCCATCCCCCACTCCATCCTTGCGGAGACAGAACATGAGTACCACGAATGAGTGCCCGATACCGGAACCCGCAGCCGGCCCTTCCTCTTCGCCATTGGATCCTTCAAACGGGCCGTTGCCCGCGCCGTTCCGGAAAAGAGGGAAAAAATGTCCGGGACCTTCGTCCGCCGCGCCGTCTCCCCCCTGTCCGGCGCTTCCGGAAACAGACCTGGCCTCCCCCTCCCTCTACCTGAACCGTGAGCTGACCTGGCTGGAATTCAACCGCCGCGTCCTCCACGAGGCGCAGGACGACCGCACCCCGCTCCTGGAACGGATCAAGTTCCTCTCCATCGTCAGCTCCAACCTGGACGAGTTTTTCATGAAGCGCATCGGAGGGCTGAAGCAGCAGGTGGGCGCAGGCATGCGGAGCCTGACCGTGGACGGCAGGACCCCGCGCCGGCAGATCGAGGAGTGTCACGCCGTGGTGCGGGATATCGAGGGGCAGAAGCTGAGCCTGCTGCCGCGGCTCCTCGGACTGCTGAAGGACAAGGGGATTGCGCTCCTCTCCCATTCCGAGCTGACTGCCCGGGAAAAAAAGCAGCTGCGCGACTACTATTCCCGCAACATCTTCCCCCTCATCACCCCCCAGTCCATCGACCCGGCGCACCCCTTCCCCTTCATCTCCAACCTCTCCCTGAACCTCCTGGTCACGCTCCGCTACGCACGGGACAAGGAGGTGTCCCTGGCGCGGGTCAAGGTCCCCCTGGGCGCCGGGATACAGCGCTTCCTGCGGGTAGGAGGGGAGGACCGTTTCGTGGCCATCGAGGATGTCATCTGCCACAACCTGGACATGCTTTTCCCGGGGATGCGCGTGGTGAGCTGCGAATTCTTCCGGGTCACGCGCAATTCCAATACGGAGAAGAACGAGGAACAGGCGGACGACCTGCTGGCCATGATCGAGTCGGAGCTGCAGGAACGGAAATTCGCCCCCATCGTGCGCCTGGAGGTGATGAAGGGAATGGACCCGGCCCACCGCGGCATGCTGGCCGCGGAGCTGGACCTGAACGAGACCGCGGACGTCTTCGAGGTGGACGGGATGATGGCCATGCGCGACCTGATGCAGATAGCGACGCTGGACTACCCGGAACTGCGGGACCCGCCCCACTCCCCCCTGGATCACCCCCTGCTCCAGAGCCCGCGCAACATCTTCCACATCATCCGGGACGCGGGAGCCATCCTCCTGCACCACCCCTACGAGTCCTTTTCCACCTCGGTGGAGCGCTTCCTCCAAGAAGCCAGCGAGGACCCCAAGGTGCGCGCCATCAAGATGACCCTCTACCGCACCGCCCGGGAGAGCAGGATCATCGACTGCCTCATTACTGCCGCCCAGAACGGCAAGCAGGTGGCCGTGGCGGTGGAGCTGAAGGCCCGCTTCGACGAGGCGGCCAATATCGTCATTGCCGGACGCATGGAAGAGGCGGGCATCCACGTCACCTACGGCGTGGTGGGCCTGAAGACCCACTGCAAGGTGATTCTCGTGATCCGCCAGGACTATAACGGCCTGCGCCGCTACGTGCACATCGGCACCGGCAACTACCACGCGGTCACGGCCCGCATCTACACCGACCTGGGGCTCCTCACCTGCGACGACGGCATCGGCACGGACGCAACCGAACTGTTCAACTACCTCACCACCGGCTACACCCCCAAGCGGAAGTACCAGAAGATGCTCCCCGCGCCCAAGTTCCTGAAAAAGGCGCTCCTGGCCGGGATCGCCCGCGAAATGCGCCTCCATTCACCGAAAAATCCCGGCCTGATCCGGTTCAAGATGAACGCCCTGGAGGACGCGGACATCGTGCGCGCCCTCTACGAGGCCTCCCGCGCCGGTGTCCGGGTCGAGCTGGTGGTGCGCGACACCTGCCGACTGCGGCCCGGCCTGCCGGGCGTTTCCGAGAACATCCGCGTGGTGAGCGTGGTGGGACGGTTCCTGGAGCATTCCCGCATCTACTACTTCAGGAACGGAGGCAAGGAGGTCTTCCTCATCGGCTCGGCCGACGCCATGAAGAGGAACCTGGAGGCCCGGGTCGAGGTGGTGGTCCCGGTGGAACACCGCAGGCTGCGCGACGAGATACGAACCCTGTTGGACGTGCACCTCTCGGAGCGCCGCAGCGCCTGGGACATGCAGCCGGACGGCACCTACCTCCAGCGCGTGCCCGCGGAAGGCGAGGACCCCCGGGGAAGCCACGAGATCCTCATCGCCCTTGCGGAAAAGAGACAGAAAAAGGCCGCACGCCTGAAAAAAAGGAAGGCCCGCGGCGTGGGAGGAAGGAACCTGCGTGCCGCGCCATCGTGACAGGGAAGCGGCAGCCTACCCCAGGGAAAACTGGCAGTAGTTCCCGGCAGATTCAGGGCGCTCGCACCGGATCCACCGGGACGAGGCGCCGTCATAGCGGAACCATGCCGTGTCCCGTGCCGCGGAATAGATTCCGGAGAGAATTTTTTCCACGACCAGGTGTGTGCACGCCTCGTCGCGCAGCTCGTCGCAATTCCCTTCTATGGTCTGGAGAGCCTGATGCTTGCGGGGGTAATACCCGAAACACCGCTTGCGGATGAACTGTCTCCCCTCTTCATGGAGCCCGGTTACGAAATACATGGTAGTCTCCTTCCGGCAGGCAGGAGTATGGGATGCCCGTAGCATACGGTCTTCCCCCCTGCCTTGTACGTATTCCTTTCCTACCGGATACCGCACGTTTGTTACAGGTTGCCGTGTTTCAGGTTACTTTCGTCGCACACGGGAAATCCCGGCAGGGCGGTTCGACCCGCCCCCGTCGCCCCGGAACCGCCCGTACCGCCTGTAACAGTATCTTCACCGCAGCTTCACCCGGATGAAAGTCTCGTGACGTAGAATTCCGTCATGCCCTGTTTCCCTGCAAGAGAAAATCCACTCCCATCCTCGCGGCAAACCGCCACCGGCCCTCCTCCCGCCCCCCGAAACAAGCGGAAAGTTCACGAACGCCCCATCGAGCATGCGGCGCCCGTCAGGGAAACGCCCGTCTCTCCCTGCACGGCCCGAATCCACGGAACAAGTAAAGGAGCCCCATGGAAAAAACGAAGAATATCCGACAGAGAAAAAAGGTACAAAAGCCAAAAAACTTCATTCTTGACACCAATGTCCTCCTCCATGACCCGCACTCTCTCTTCCAGTTCCAAGAAAACAATCTCTTCATCCCCATAACCGTCATCGAGGAAATCGACCGCTTCAAGAAAAACATGGACG
>JAAZOO010000307.1 GCA_012797715.1 Geobacteraceae bacterium
ACTCGACCTTGCCCCGCTGCTCTCAAGGTGATCGCCCTCCACGACCCGCCGCGTGAGGCGGCGTGACAGTGCGGGCCCCTTTTGCTCCTCTTCCCCGCTGTAACACGAGAAACACGAGATTGTCTTGACTTGGAAAACTGGCCTTAATACACTTTCTTCGACAGGGCGGCATTTCCCTTGAAAGGCGGTCAGACAGATGAGCATCCGCATTCTCAGCACATCGCCCCTCATCGGTCCTCACATCGAGGACCTGGGTAAAGAGTTCCCGGAACTGCGCATTGCCCCGTACCGCTCCGTCGAATGGACGGAGGCGCTCCCCGGAGCACAGGCGCTTGTGGTTCTTCTCTCCGAACCCCTGGCAGAGATTGACCTGAAACCCTGCGCGAACCTCAAGGTCATCGGCACATATTCCGTGGGCACGAACCACCTTCCCCGGGACTATTGTGACGCACGAGGCATCCGCATCGTGAGCACGCCGGGGGTTTTGACAGATGCGACGGCGGACCTGGCGCTGACACTCCTTATGGCACTTACCCGGCGGGTGCGCGAGGGTGACGCCCTGGTCCGGTCCGGAGAGTGGAAGGGCTGGGCCCCCGATCTTCTCCTGGGATCGGGTCTTGCGGGGAAGACCTGCGGGATCCTCGGCTCGGGCCCCATCGGCCGGGCCTTCGCGAGGCGCGTCCGGGCCATGGGCATGGAGGTCATCTTCTGGGACCGCGGAGGCACCCGCGGGGCGGTGGACCTCGGGGCGGAAACAGTCCGGCGGCTGCCGCTCGACGACCTGCTGCGTTCGAGCTATGTGCTGTCACTGCATTGTCCGCTGACGGACCGGACGCGCGGGCTCCTCAACCGCGAAAAGCTCGCATTGCTCCCCGAAGGGGCCTTCATCATCAACACGGCGCGGGGTGGGATCATGGATGAAAAGGCGGCGATCGAATTGCTCCATGCCGGCAGGATCGGCGGCGCGGGCCTCGACGTCTACGAGAACGAGCCGGACATCGATCCCGGGTGGTGTGCAGCACCGCGGACGGTCCTGCTTCCCCACCTGGGGTCCGCGACGAGAGAGACACGGGAAGAGATGGCAAGGCTTCTTTGCGACGGCATCAGGAACATCCTGAAGAGCTCCGGCGCATGACGGTCGGTGCGGACGCCATAGGGCTTGTCCTCATGCCCGGCCTCGATGGCACAGGAGTATGTTTCAGGCCGCTCCTCCATGCCCTGCCTCCAGATGTCCCGCAGACCGTCATAACCTATCCCGACGACAAGGATCTTTCCCTCCGGGACCACGCCGACTTTGTAGCTGCCCGGCTGCCCGGCGAAGGAGTCGTCCTCGTCGCGGAATCGTTTTCCGGTCTCGTCGCGTTGATGCTGCTCCATGCGAAACCCGCCAGTGTCAAAGGCGTCATCTTCAGCGCCGCCTTCGCGGAACCTCTCCACCCCTTTCTGATCCGCACCGCCGCGTCGATCCCGGCGTCAGCATCACTGGTGAAGATATTGCCGGCGCGTCTCCTCAATGTTTTCTTCTTTCACTCCCATGCCGATAAGGTACTGGAGAAGATGCTGCGCGAATCCCTGCTGCAGGTGGGACCAGCCGGCCTGAGACAGAGGGCAAGGCTTATTGCGGCGGGATACCCCTTCCCCGACGACACCTTCGCCGTACCCTGTCTTTATCTTCAGGCGACACAGGACCGGGTGGTCCCTGCCCGGGCGGCCGGCTGGTTCAGGTCCCGCTTCGTATCCTTCGAGCTTGTGCCGCTCGACGCGCCACACTGCCTGCTGCAGACAAGACCGGCGGAATCAGCGGAAGCGATCATGGCGTTCGCAAGAAAGCTGATATAAGATGGGAAGGGATATCCCTTCCCGGAAACAACCTTCCTCAATGGTCGAAGTGGAGGTCCACCCTGGTCCGGTCGTCTTCCCGGGACACGTTGATCCTGTCCGTGTAGTGGCGGACGAGGAACCCGGACATGCGGGCAAGCGCCCCCGGGTCGTCGACGATGGCAGCCATGTCGGGTCGCTCCTCGGGGAATTCCACCGGCGGGCCTTCGTAGGTTATCCGGATATTCAGGCTCAGCTCGTCAAAGATGGCCTTCAGAACGATCTCCCTTCCCTCCATCCCGCAGTGAACGATGGCCTCGGCGAACTCGTTCATGGCGGCCACGGCCCTGTGGACAACGTCCTTTCGCGCTCCCCAGCCGGCACCCAGGTCTTCCATGAACCGGAATATCGTATCAGAAGAATGCTCGCCGGAGATCAGCTTCAGGATCGCACGGCGGGATATCCCGATGCGCATGATGAGGTTGAGGCCTATGGCGAGCACCGTGGTGACCGTGAGCGAAGAGCTGAGGAAGGGCCCCAGCCAGGAATGAGCATGACGGTACAGGTTGGGGAATATGTCCACGCTCATACCGAACATGAGGGAGACGGCGATGACGAAGGTCTTGCGGTTGTCAATCATCCGGGAGGTCATCATCTGGATGCCGGAGATCACCATGAAGGCAACCATGTAGACCATGGCCCCGCCCATGACGGGCTTCGGCATGATGCTGAAGACCGCGGCCAGTTTCGGCAGGAAGGCGAGGGCGATGAATATGGCCCCGATATACCAGGCGATGACCCTGCTCGTCG
>JAAZOO010000308.1 GCA_012797715.1 Geobacteraceae bacterium
ATCCCCTTCCGTTACCGCTATGATCTCGTGAATGTCCTTCTCCAGGGCGGCGGCGTAGATCCCCTTGATCCAGCTGCACACGTTCCGGGGAAACCCCTCCGCCTCGGCTGATTCGATGAGCTCCATGCTCCTACCGCCGGTGATGAAGATATTATTCAGATCGACAGGGCGCCTTCCGGCGGCGAGAACTACTTCCAGGGGGATGGTGGTGGTAAAACCGGTTGTATGCACAGTTCCTCATTCAGTCTTGACAAAATTGAAGTACAGGAGAACACCGCCGATTACCAGACCGCCGAAAACAAACGGCAGGGTTGAGGAGAGCTGCAGTTCGTCACCCGGCGGCGGAAAGGTATACCGGATGAGGACCATGAGAGCGACGACGGAGAAGAGGGTCAGGAGAACGAACTTGGAGCGCTTCACGACAGCGTAAAAGAAAAGTATCAGGAACCCTCCAATCAGCCAGGGGTTTTCCATGGCGCTCTTCAGGCTGAGATTCTGCAGGAACTTGATAACATTTTCCGTCTCAAAGGGAGTCAGGGCATCCTTTGCTTTCGTAAGTAACTCCTGCTTTTCCATACCTCCTCCTTTTTCGGCCGACGAAGGTATCAATATCAAATTTTCCCATGGAATTAAAGGGCAATATTGAACGGGGATGCGACGGATGATTTCTCCTCCGCCAAATACCTTGACAAAAATGAAAGCGGCAAACTAGACTATGCGATTGCATATTCATTTCAAACAGAGAGGACCACAGGGAGGCGCCCTTCTCTCCTGAAAAGGGGGTATGTGCCCGACGGAGGAGGGATACTGCTCCCTGTGCCAAGGAAAGAGGTCGGCAGAGGCGTGTCTTGGAAGGCAATCGGCATATTCGATTCGGGTGTAGGCGGGCTGACGGTCCTGAAAGAGGTCATGAAGGCCCTCCCCCAAGAAGATACCCTCTACCTGGGAGATACCGCCCGCGTTCCCTATGGAACGAAGTCTCCTGAGACCGTTACCCGATACTCCTTGGAGATCGCCTCGTTTCTCGTGAAGCGGGACATCAAGCTCCTGATCGTTGCCTGCAATACGGCCTCCGCTTTCTCCCTGGAAGCGTTGAAGCGGCAATTCGACATTCCCATTGTCGGTGTCATCGATCCGGGAGCGCGCCGGGCGGCATCAACGACAAAGACCGGCAAGGTAGGCGTCATCGGCACTGAAGGCACCATCAGAAGCAGTGCCTATACCAAGGCAATAAAAAGGTTCAATCCCGACATCGAAGTCATTACGCGGGCGTGCCCCCTGTTCGTCCCTCTGGCGGAAGAAGGGTGGACAGAAAATGAGGTTGCCCGACTTACCGCAGAGATATATCTCGGCGGACTGAAAAACGAGGGGATCGACACCCTCGTACTCGGATGCACGCACTATCCGATCCTGAAGAAGACTATCGCCGGCATCATGGGAAAAGACGTGCAGCTCGTTGATTCAGCAGAGGAAACCGCTCGCACCGTTACCGAGATCCTCCGCAATTCGGGCTTGGTTCGTCCCGCACGTGAAAAGGGAAACCATCACTACTATGTAACCGACGTGCCTGCAGGTTTCCTCAAGGTGGGAAACAGGTTCCTCGACGGCATCCTGGAAGACGTTCAACAGGTGTCGCTGGAAAAAGAGTGTCACTAGGAATCAAAGAATATGGCAAACAGGAAAATGACCGTTCGCGGAAAGTTCCCGCTGATTGTCGCATTTCTCGCTGCAGCGGCAATTCTGGGAGCCTTGATGCTGCACAAGTACCTGGAACGGGAGCCGTCTCCGCGCGTTTCCGCACACCCGAAACCTGCGGGAAGGATTTCAGTCTCCCTGTTCTTCGCGTCTCCGAACTCCGGCGGCCTTGTCCGGGAATCACGGGAAATCGGGGCATGCGGCGGCGACCTTTCCGGATGTATCCGTGACGTTCTTGAAGAGCTGGCGAACGGTCCGCTGGGAGACCTCTCACCGACCATTCCGGCAAACAGCATTTTCCGCTCCATCCGCATTCAGGGTGATACGGCTGTCGTGACTATGGGAAAGGAGTTCTTGGAAGGACTGCCGGGAGGAAGTTCCGCAGAAGTGACGGCCGTCTATTCAATAGTCAACACCCTATCGATCAACTTCCCATCCATCAAACGTGTACAGTTCCAGATCGAGGGTCTCGATATGAAGACGTTCAACGGACACCTCGACCTTCGCGCCCCCCTGAGCCCGGATTTCAGCCTGGAAACAACACGCGGATAGCACTGTCCGGCCCCACGGTGCCGGAACGGCTCTTCATTCAACACCGGAGGAGATTACCGATGAAAATCCCCTTTCTCGATGCTATCAGGGAAAGAGTCCTTGTACTGGACGGCGCCATGGGAACCATGCTCCAAGAGCGGGGGCTGAAAGCGGGCCAATCCCCAGAAGAGCTGAACCTGACCCTTCCCCACGTGGTTACCGGGGTTCACCAGGAATACCTGGCATCAGGCGCCGAAATAATCGTTACCAACACCTTCGGCGGCAACCGGGAAAAGCTTTCCCACTACGGCTTGGAAGGGAAACTCCGCGAAATCAACAAGGCAGGCGTGTGCCTTGCCCGAAACGCTGTGGGACAGAACGCCTACGTTGCAGCATCCATCGGTCCCACCGGAAGGTTCGTCGAACCGGTGGGCGATCTTTCCTTCGACCGTATGGCTGCAATCTTCCGTGAACAGGCTGAAGCTCTCCTGGAAGCCGGCGCTGATATCATCACCCTGGAAACCTTCCTGGATATAAAGGAAATTCGGGCAGCACTCATCGCCATTCGCGAAATCTCCCCCACGATTCCCGTCATCGCAATGCTGACCTTCGACGATAATGGTCGAAGCGTACTCGGAACGCCTCCGGAGGCTGCCGCAATAACCCTGGAAGCGGCTGGAGCGGATATCATCGGCTCCAATTGCGGCCTCGGCATCGACGGGATATACGAAATTCTCCGTTCCATGCGCCGGGTAACCTCTCTCCCCCTGATTTCCCAAGCAAATGCCGGACTGCCGGTACTGAAGGAGGGAAAGACCGTTTTCCCCGGAACGCCGCAGGAAATGACCGCCTTCCATGATCGTCTTCTTGATCTGGGCGTCAGAGTCATCGGCGGTTGCTGCGGCACCACCCCCGACCACATCCGGGCGATGCGCGACGCCCTCATCGGAAGGAACCGTCCCTTCGCGCACGCGGAAGGAAAACAGGACGCAACATTTCTTTCCAGCCGTTCCGGATTCACGGCCATCGGCGGGGAACACCCGGCGGCGATTATCGGCGAGAGGATCAACCCCACAGGTAAAAAGGGCTTCGCCGCAGAGCTGCGGGAAGGCAAGGTCTCGTACATACGGCGCGAAGCAGTAGAACAGGTTGCCGCGGGCGCTACGCTTCTCGATGTCAACGTCGGCACTCCCGGCATAGATGAGCCGGCAGCCCTGGAGCAAGCCGTTTTCTGCGTCACAAGCGCTGTCACAGTCCCCCTCGTACTCGACTCTTCCAGCCCTGAAGCCTTGGAACGGGGATTGAAGGCGGTTGACGGCAAGGCTCTGGTGAATTCGGTTTCCGGCGAGGGGAAAAGCCTCCGTCAAGTTCTCCCGTTGGTCAAGAAATACGGCGCAGCTGTCATCGGCCTCACCTTGGATGAAAAGGGAATTCCGGCGACAGCGGAAGAAAGGGTCGTCATTGCAGAGAGAATCCTTGAAGCCGCCCAGCATACCGGAATACCCAAGGAAAACATTTTCATAGACTGTCTTGCCCTCACCGTCAGTGCCGAACAGAAACAGGCAGCAGAGACTCTGAAGGCCATCCGTACGGTAAAATCACGTCTGGGTCTCAAAACGGTGCTCGGCGTAAGCAACATATCATTCGGCCTCCCCTGCCGCCCTCTCATTTCATCGACCTTCCTGGCCATGGCCCTGGAAGCGGGACTCGATGCGGCTATCATCAACCCGAAGGAAAAGGCGATGATGGATTCATGGCGTTCCGCAATGGTTCTTCTGCAGAAGGATCCCCGTGCTGCAGGCTACATTCAGGCATATGGCAACAAGCCCAGCGGCGGGACGGACACGGAACAATCAGTACGCAAGGAGCTTGACACCCGCGGACTCCTGACACAGGCAGTGATCGACGGCGATCGTGAAAACATTATCTTGCTGGTCGAACAGGCAGTGCGCGAAGGACTGTCACCTCTCCAGATCAGCAACGAAGGACTCCTCCCCGGCCTTGAGGAGGTCGGCCGGCGTTTTGGGAAAAACCAGATGTTCCTTCCCCAGGTCATGGTTTCCGCTGAGACCATGCAGGCTGCCTTTTCCCGACTGAAAGAGGAAATGAAACAGGAACCCATTGCGAACAGCGGGAGGATCCTCATGGCAACCGTAGAAGGCGACATCCACGACATCGGCAAGAATATCGTCTGCACGCTGCTGGAAAACCACGGCTTCCAAGTGATTGATTTGGGGAAAAACGTCTCTGCAGAGCGGATCGTCGCAGAAGCAAGGGAACGGAACGTGGATGCGGTCGGCCTCTCCGCCCTGATGACGACAACCATGGCAGAGATGGAAAACGTCATCCGGAAATTGCGGGAAGAAGGGATCAGAACCTTCACCTTGGTCGGTGGAGCAGTTGTTACCCAGGAATATGCCGACGAGATAGGCGCGGATCTCTATGCGCGCGACGCCATGGAAGCTGTCCCGAAAATCAAGAAACTTCTCGGGAAAACAACGTGATAAGATTCCGCCGTTCTCGTTTTCTTCCTTGCATCAATCAATCCGGCATGCTACTTTTTCCAGCAGCCGTCATCCCGGTCTCCTGCTCCGAATTGACGCATATGCACACCTTTTGAAAGAGAAAAACTGATGGTTCCAGGATTCAATCATAATATCGTCTACAAAGGGGTCGCTTTCCATATACAGACCGAGGACAGCGGCACAGGCAAAGCGCTGATCACGACGCTCCTCTATCGAGATGGAACCATCATTGCCTCGAAGAAAACCGATTATTCGGATATCATAAAAATTGAAATGCTGGAAAAGGTCGTTGAAGACCTCATGAAAGAGCAGCACAAGGAGATGCTGCGACGGCTGAAAGCGGGAGAATTCGACAGCCGCGCCTTTCCTGGGGCTTCTTCTGCCGGCAAAGAACCTGATTACGAAGAGAAGACTGTGAACACTACGGACGTTGCGTCCGATTCATCGAAAAAAGAAGCCGCATCAGGACTCAGCCTTGATGACATGATTCTTGAATACCTGGCCTCCGAAAAGGACTGACAGGAGCGCCGGACGCCGGAAAGGAACCGTTTTGGAGAAACAAAAGATTGAATTTCTTGAAGAGAAGGCCCGCGCTCTGCGGGTCTCGATCGTTAAGGCACTTCACAAATCTCAATCCGGTCATACGGGGGGATCCCTCTCGGCCATTGACATGATAACAGCCCTCTACTTCCATGTCATGCGCCACGATCCTGAAAATCCCCGATGGGAGGAACGCGACCGCTTCATTCTGAGCAAAGGTCACGCCGCGCCGGCCCAGTATGTGGCGCTTGCCGAAGCGGGGTACTTCCCGAAAGAGGACCTGATGATGCTCCGCCGCCTGGGGAGTCATCTCCAGGGTCACCCTGACAGCAAAGGCACGCCGGGCGTAGAGGTGTGCACCGGCTCTCTCGGGCAGGGTCTGTCCATGGCCAACGGCATGGCACTGGGATTGCGGTTGGACAAACGGAACAGCAGGGTATACGCCCTTCTTGGCGACGGGGAACTCCAGGAAGGACAGGTATGGGAAGCTGCCATGGCGTCCGCCCATTACCGTCTCGACAATCTGTGCGCGCTGATTGATGCGAATGCCCTCCAGATCGACGGCGAAGTTGAACGTGTCATGAATGTCAGCCCCATTGGGGAGAAGTTCATGGCTTTCGGCTGGAACGTCACGGAGATCGACGGTCATGATATGCAGGAGATTCTCACGGCGCTGGAATCCGCGAAACAGGTACGAGGAAAACCGACGGCGATTGTCGCCAGGACGGTTAAGGGGAAAGGGGTCCCGCGATTCGAACATAAGGCGTCCTATCATGGCGTTGCCCCCAATGACGAGGAACTGAGCGAAGCCCTTCTTTGCCTGGGCTGTATCGAAGACTGAGAAAGAGAGGTGACAACATGAAGGCAACGAGGGATGCGTACGGCGAAATTCTTGCTGAACTGGGAGCAACAAACGGGGATATCGTCGTTTTGGACGCGGATCTGTCGGGATCCACAAAGACAGCGGTTTTCGCGAAAAAATTCCCCGAGCGTTTTTTCAACATGGGAATCGCCGAGGCAAACATGGTCGGCACAGCGGCGGGTCTGGCCGCGGCCGGAAAGATACCGTTTGTCTCAACCTTTGCCATATTTGCCGCGGGTCGCGCATGGGAACAAATACGCCAATCGGTGGCGTATCCAAAAGCAAATGTGAAAATCGTTCCAACACACGGGGGAGTCACGGTCGGAGAGGACGGTGGTTCCCACCAGTCGGTGGAGGATATCGCCATAATGCGGGCCATTCCCAATATGACGGTCATCGTTCCGGCCGACGCCGTGGAGACGCGGGGCGCGGTTGCCGCGGCGGCCGCCCATAACGGGCCCTTTTACATACGGCTTGGCCGCAACAAGGTACCGGCTGTCTTTGAAGACGGGCACGAGTTTGTTCTCGGCAGGGGAAATGAGCTCTCTCCGGGAACCGACATGACCTTCATTACTACCGGGATCATGACCGCCCAGGCTCTTCGGGCAGCCGAACTGCTGGAGAAAGAGGGAATTTCGGCACGGGTTGTTCATATGGGCACCATCAAGCCGCTGGATCAGGAATGTGTCGTCAGGGCAGCACGAGAGACAGGGGCTATCGTGACAGCGGAGGAGCATTCCGTAATAGGGGGACTCGGTTCAGCCGTCGCCGAACTCCTCGCAGAGACACATCCTGTACCAATAAAGAGGGTCGGAATCCACGACCGTTTCGGCACTTCGGGAAAAGCCGAGGAACTGTTGAAGTATTTTGGACTTACTCCGGTCGACTTGGTGGAAGCGGGCAAAGAAATCATGGAGAGGAAGCTCGGCTAGTCCGCATCGTTGCCTCGCCACTCACACAACGAACAACCTGGAATCGGCAGGTAACGTCATCCGACATTCTCTTTGGACGTCTCCACCTCCCGTTTTTCGGAACAATCGTTCCTGGGGCGATCAAACAGGAGGGCCGCTGTGGCAGAGCGGCCCTTTTTGCGGAAAACATGCTGTGCTTTGGCGGTGCCAGATACGTAGTACCGTGCCCGAAGAAAACAAGTGGAGCCTCAACGGAGGCCTGAGGAGGGTTTTTCTGATGTATGAAAAAATATACGAGATGCCCATGCCTGGTGAGGGGGATCCACCTTTCCAACTTCCTGCATGGATTGCGTGCGCACCCTTTGAAGAGTATCTGGGGATGCGGATTGAGGAAGCGGAAAACGGAAGGGCAGTCCTCACCATGCCTTTTCTTGTAAAACTCGCCCAGGGAAAGGGACTGATGCATGGAGGCGCCATGACATCTCTGGCCGATACCGCGGTCGCCATGGCCATTAAAAGCCTCCTTCCCGCAGAAAGCCACTTCGTCACCATGGAACTGTCCCTGAAATTTCACGCCCCCGTCAGAAGCGGCACTGTCCGGGCCGTGGCGACCGCTGTGCAACGAGATGAACGCACCATCGCGGGGCAGGCGGAGATCTTCGACGAAGAGGGTGTGAAAGCCGCCACATTCCAGTCTGTTTTTCGTGTAAAAATTTCCAAATGAAAAGCCTGAGAGCCGGAAACACCAGAATGACCTTCCGGGTCCTGTAAAACGGCCGGTCAGGCGTGATAGGCCTCGTTACCCTATAGCCGTATCCGGCAGATAGGAAGTATCTGCAGCATTTCTCGCAACCCGCTACCCTTGCGCCGAATGATTGCCGACAATTTCTACAGGGTCATCGCACTTGATGATCCCTCCGCGAAGCACTTTGACAAATATACCCTCGCGCGGCATGACACAGTCGCCCGCCTGATGATAGATTGCGCAGCGGGTATGGCATTCCTTGCCTACCTGGGTGACCTCCGTAAGCGTCTCTCCAATTGCGAGCCTGGTGCCGACAGGGAGTGAAGGCAGGTCGATTCCCTGGGTCGTAATGTTCTCGGCAAAATCGCCGGTTGTAACATCAAGGCCTTTCTCCTGCATCTTTTTGATGCTTTCCATAGCCAGCAAACTTATCTGCCTGTGCCAGTCTCCCGCATGGGCATCGTCAATGATCCCGTGATTTTCCCGAACGGAAACCTCATGGACAGGTTTCTTTCTCTCACCCTTGTTCTTACTGATACAGACTGCAACGACTTTTCCAGACATACAATGAAATCCTCCCCCCTGCGTTCAACTACCCACCGACCCTTGACATATCAAAAGGCGCATGGTTGTTATTTCCGTACGAAATCAAATGCTTGCCAGGCTTGGCGATAACAACTCTCTTGAGAAAATGTTGCAATTTCTCAACGTTGCCCTCGCGCAGCAAAGGCTTCAGGTCTGTTTCTGAGTCGGCAAACAGACAATTCTTGGCCATCCCCTGAGACGTCACCCGGATTCGGTTGCATTCTTCACAGAAATGGCCGGATATGGGTGTGATTACCCCGATGGAACCCGCTGCGCCCGGTATTTTGTAGTCGCGGGAAGGCCCGGCCATTTCACCGCGCACGACCGGCTGCAGAGGAAATCTCTCTTTGATACGGGCCAGAATAGCTTCTCCCGAAATAACGCGTGACTGCCAGATTTCTTCACCACGGGTCGGCATGTACTCAATAAAACGCACGGCATACGGCTTTTCCAGGGTCCACTCGGCAAAGTCGACAATCTCTTCGTCGTTCACCCCCCGCATCGCTACTACATTTATTTTTATGGGAAAACCAGCCTCCTCCGCAGCGCGGATCCCCGCAAGAACCTTTTCCAGCCGGCCGCATCGTGTAATGGACGCAAATGTATCAGGCCGCAATGAATCCAGACTGATGTTCAGTCTCTGCACCCCGGCTTCCCTGAGGCGCTGTGCCATCTCTTCCAGCAAGGCCCCGTTTGTCGTTAAGACCAGTTGTCGGAGACCAGGAATTTTCGACAAATCGGACAAAAAACGGACGATTCCGTTTCTGACCAACGGCTCTCCTCCGGTCACCCGTATCTTCTCGATCCCCAACGGCACAACCGAGCAGGCGAGAAGCAGAAGTTCTTCGTAACTGAGAATATCGTGATGGTCAACCTTTGGGATCCCGTCTTCTGGCAGGCAGTACATACAGCGAAAGTTGCAACGATCCGTCACGGAAAGCCGGAGATAGTTAATTTTTCGTCCATATGAGTCAACGAGGGGGCACATGGGAGACCTTTCACAGGCGAAGTTTAGATTTTTATTGACTGTATGAAATCTTCAAGAGTATGTCAATTCATCATTCACCCGATACTCTTCCAACAGCGAGGGAGTTGTTCATTTCGGAGAGAACCAACCCCCTTTTCAGGTTCACACTCCCATCAGAAGCGTTCAAAATTGTTGGAGTCGGAAAGAACCTGGGAGCCGGCACCTCTAAAACAGCAGAAAAAAAGGCGGGCATGCCTTCCAGCATGCCCGCAGTCAGTGATGCAGTAAAGATAGTGCAATCTGTTACAGGTTAGAAATTCCAGAACTCATCGATTTCCGCGTCGGAGAAGTCCCATACCGCGTTGTGCGGCGGGATCGGCTCTTCGAAGAATTCGGGGAGCCGGTCATCCTTATTGTTGAATCCTGCAGCGAGGTTGAACTCATGCTCTGTCTTGAGGATCATCTTGCCGAATTCTACAACGCCGTTGGCATCCAGGTTTGTCCCATACCGGGCATTGATCATCTCATAGATTGCCGTGAAGCACTCGGGGATGTCAAGGGCCGGGAAGGCGACGAAGATACAGAGGCCGCAGCTGTCAACAGCGGCGGTGGCAATCTGCAGATTGCGGGAAAGCTCAACCTGGCCGACCTTGGACAGAGGATCCACATACCCGCCGACCTTCAGAATGTTGGTTGCAATGGTATACCCTGCGGTATGGTCAGCACCCATGGTGGAAGTGGCGTAGGTGATGCCGATCCCCTTGACGGAACGCGGATCGTACGCAGGAATACCCTGGTTCTTGACAACCGGTATCCTGGTCAGGCCATAGGTGCGGCCAACGGAGCCCGCGCCGTTGCCGAGAATACGCCCAAGCGGGGTGCCCTTGCGGATATCTTCGTCAAACAGCTTGTAGGTTGCCTTGCCGTCGCCCCACGGAATAATGCCGGCTTCCATGGCAACGCTCATCAGGACGGCTCCCTCGATGGAGTCGACGCCGATGTCGTCCATGACCCAGTCATTCTTCGCAATATCATCCAGGTCGCTGATATTGCAGGCGCAGCCGAAGCCCCAGATTGTTTCATATTCGAACCCGGAGGTGATGTACTTTCCGTCCTTGTCAACATACATCTGAGAGCACTTGATGATGCACCCGGCATGACAGCCGTGGCTCGGGTTTCCGCCGCGGGCAACAATGGTGTCGTGCACCGTTTCGCCGCAGATGTTCTGGGGATGCTCAACGGTTCCAAACCGGAAATTCTTGGTGGGAAGGCCTCCGGCCTCGTTGAGAATATTGATCAGAACGTCGGTGCCGTAGGTCGGAAGACCTTGGCCGGTGACAGGGTGATCAAGCATGGCCTTGGCGAAGATCCTGGCCTGGGTCTTGAATTTCTCCGGATCAGCAATGGTTACACCCGGGCCGTCCGTATCGTCAATCGTGATGTACTTGACCTGCTTCGAACCCATAACCGCACCACCGCCGCCACGGCCGTGACTGCGGATATTGCCGTCAGGATCCTTCACGGAAATATTGGCAGCAGCCATTTTGAATTCGCCTGCAGGACCACATACGATGATGCCGATCTTCTTCCCGAGCCGCTCGCTTACGGTCTTAATCAGCTCATAGTTGCCGACGCCTGTTCCGACAAATTCCATATCTTCCTTGATGGTTGCGCCGTCTTTGTTGATATGGATGCTGTACCATTTGCCTTCCGCAGGCTGTCCCTCGATGATGACTGCCTTGATGCCGAGCTTTTCGAGATTCTGAGCAGCAGTACCGCCGGCATTACTTTCCTTGATGCCGCCGGTAAGCGGGCTCTTGAAACCTGCGGACAGACGGCCGGAGTTGGCTGCCGCAGTAGCGGTCAGAAGACCGGGAGCGAAAACCAGCTTGTTGTACTTGCCGAGAGGTTCACATCTCGGCGGTACCTCTTTCGCAACGATCGTCGAAGTGAGCGCACGGCCTCCAAGGCCAGCCCACTCCGCCGGTACTGCCTCTACAGCAGTTGTGAGGTTCGACATGTTAATGCGGATAATCTTTTCTCCCATACATTCCTCCATTCCCATTCTTATCAATAGTGAAGCTGCCCGTGAACGACGTTATAAAAAACCATACCAAAAGTCAAACAAAAAAAACCACCCCGTATGAACACGGTGAAACAGTGGATGCACATATGCCGCAAAACGTCTCAATATGCTGTTATTATTCCTCTTTTTTGGATTTACCTGAGGTAATAAAAAAAGGAGCCCGGAAATGACGCCAAATCTTTCGAAATGTATTCAACTATACAATGGTGTGCCATATCATGACATATGTATATCCAGAAAAGACGGCGTTCTAAAACAGAACAATAGTCATTGGCATTTCGACACTGGCTTGCAGATGTGCGAGGATCTTTCGAGTCGAACAAATAAGTTGCGAGAACAGGGACTCATGTATCATGCATCCGTCTCGCAACTAGGACAAAGTAACTTTAGCCGTGCTCTCTATAGTATTCTCTCAGTAATCCTGCTCTGCCAAGGTCCCGGCAATCCGCCCGGCCCACCCAGCATTCCAATAACGATACAGGCTCGATTACGGCACATCAGTATGCACCGTTCACAGAGCCTGTGTCCGTTTCTCGCATGACAGGAAGGGAGACGGGAGCAGAAACTCAAAAAAAGGGGGAGCAGCTCAGCTACTCCCCCGATTTTAGTTACTGCCAGAATTTCACGTCCAATTACATCGCGTTCTTGAAGATGCCGATGACTTCGTCAAGGGTAGCGGTGCGCGGGTTCATGAGCTGGCAAACGTCTTTCTTCGCGTTTTCGGCCATGACCTTGAGGTCGGCTTCTTTCACACCGAGAACGGTGAGGTTCGGCGGAATGCCGATGGCTGCGGACAGACGTTTGATGGCGTCAACGGCTGCCTGGGCGGCATCCATTACGCTCATGCCGGCGGTGTTGACACCCATCGCCTTGGCAACGTCAGCAAGACGCTCTTTGGCAGCGATCAGGTTGAACTGCTCGACATGCGGGAGGAGGATGGCGTTGCACACGCCGTGCGGCAGGTTGTAGAAGCCGCCCAGCTGGTGAGCCATGGCGTGAACGTAGCCGAGGCCTGCGTTGTTGAATGCCATACCGGCGAGGAACTCTGCCCATGCCATATCGTCACGTGCCTGGAGGTCGGAACCGAGGGCAACTGCGCGGGGCAGAGCCTTGGCGATCAGTTCGATGGCCTTGATGGCGCATGCGTCGGTGATCGGCTCGGCGATGGTGGAAACATATGCTTCAACGGCGTGGGTAAGGGCGTCCATACCGGTTGCCGCGGTCAGTGCGGGAGGTTTGCCCAGCATGAGGCCCGGGTCGACGATACATACCTGAGCGGTTACACGCCAGTCAACGATAGCCATCTTGACATGGGTATCGGTGTTGGTGATGATGCAGAAACGGGTCATTTCAGAAGCGGTACCCGCCGTGGTGTTGATGGCGATATAGGGTACGAAGGGCTTGGAGGATTTGTCGAGGCCTTCGAAGTCACGGATGTCCATACCGGGGTTGGACATCATGAGGCCGATACCCTTGCCGCAGTCATGGGAGGAACCGCCACCCAGGGAGATCAGGGAGTCACAGCCGTTGTCTTTCCATACTTTTACGCCGTCACGTACGTTAATATCGGTAGGATTGGGCTCGGCGCCAGAGTAAAGAACATAATCAACCCCTTCGGCCTTCAGGTAGCCGCCGATGATGTCGGCAACGCCCAACTTGGCGAGACCGGCGTCGGTTACCAGCAGTGCTTTTTTGAAGCCGAGGGATTTGGCTTTCGGGCCTGCTTCCTTAGAACAACCAACACCAAGAATGCTAACGGTAGGAATAAAGAAATAGAAACTCTGTTCTGCTAATGCCATTTGTCAATCCTCCATATTTTATTTTGTACAATCAAAATACACTTGGGCATGTGCCCTTTTACTTCCACTACCTGGTACAACTTCGATTTTTACACGTAAGACAACTACGCCTTCTCTCCTCAACCACCCCCTCTCTTGGCAAATCATGGAATCCAATAAACAAGTGTTTTACTTTCTGCAATTCCGGTGCCAGTTACCGTCTGTTTTTTGGACTCAACCAATTGCCCGGATTATGGAAGAAAAGCCCTAGTCGATTATTTTTACTGGTCAAAATTGCAATCCATTTTGGAACATCACGTCTGATTATAGAGCACTGAGTGCATCAGTTGAGTTAAGCGACTTCGAAAGTTTAACAAGAAACAGAAGGGTGTCAAGCCACCTTTTTTGTTTCAGAACGATTTTTTCGTTTTCACAACGAAAACAAAAGCCGCACACCGATATTTCAGCTCTCGAAATAGAAGAAAACGACGCCATTGCACCGAGGAAAATGGCGGCGTCACTTGAATAGATGGCCGGTTTTAGCCGGATATTTTCGTAACCAACCGTAATTTGTGGCCGTCCGGAAACTCCGTACGAGCCGCTAGTGGTTTCCAATTCGGAAACGAAGTATTTTTCGTCTTGGCGAGGAAATCGAGGGGGTGCGCGGGGGCGCACTCTGGTACGCCGCACAAGAAAGCCCGAGGATTGACACCGGCGGGCGGAAAAGAACCGTTTCCGGATGGAAACTACTTTAGTGTCGAACGGCATTCCTTTGGAGAGGAATCGAAAAAATAGATTAGAAATGGGAATAGCTTGCTGATAGAAATATGCACTAGACAATCAAGTGCACCTGGATGGCGTCAATCCGCATCAGCGGCGTAATCGTTTGCTGCTATCGGAGGAAAAAGGAAGAAG
>JAAZOO010000309.1 GCA_012797715.1 Geobacteraceae bacterium
ACCCGTTTGAAATGCATGAGAGACTCTCAACCAGCCGTAAGCTCCCGGGCAACCCCCGGGAGATCATTGAACAAGAAACGATGACACGTCGTTTGAACGAAACTACCACAAAATAAATGTCGCTTCCGCGACAGACAGTGTTGGGATCCTATTGTAAAGTCTCTATACGAGGGGTCTTACGGTCGCGGAGCGTTCCCCCGGGACGACATCACTGACCTTTCGACGGTGCATTGTGGAAATGACCGACAGACGGGGCAAGAAGAAGGTCACGCTAAAACTCCATGAGCCATCGGCACAGGAGGTTCTCATGGCGGGGAACTTCCGCGACGGCACCGAGACCACGAGGCCGTTCAGGAAATGCAAGGATGGAACGTGGAGGACAACACTGAGGCTCGACCCGGGCATCCACGAGTACCGCATAATAGTGAGCGGCATCGGGTGTCCTGAACCCGGTCCCTCGGCCCGGAGAGCGGGCGGATCCGACGTCTTTAATTGCGTCGTATGGGTATAGAAGAAAGTTCCAGGTTCAAGGGAGTGAAGACGGTTTCAGGTTTCAGGTTTCAGGTTTCAGGTTTCAGGTTTCAAAGAAAGGATGCGGTTCCTGTCGTCACCCGTCAACCCCCGATCCCCTGCCTCCTTTTCCCTGATCTTCCCTGTCCCCTATTCCCTGATTCCTGCCCCCTATGCTACACTGTGGGGCAGGGAGATTATGGAGAGAAGGATCGGGCCAGGCTTCCGTGTTCTTTTCATGTTGCTCATGTGCCTTGTCGCATCTGGTTGCTTGACACCCGCCGGGTTTGATGAGGCGGCGTGGAGAAGAAAGGTGGAGGCGGCACGTACGGAGGATCTCTACGCGCCGCATCACAGGAACGGGGAGTACTTCAACCCCTGGATGCCGATGGAGGAAAAGGGGTTCCTGCGTTTTCTGAAATGGAAGCTCTCGCCCTCCCGGGAATACTCTGCGGAGGAAAGGGATTTTCTGCCCGCTTTCATTCCCGACGCCCTGGAGCGCGTCAAGGCGGCGACCGGGGACGACCTTCTCCTCTGGATAGGTCACGCCACCTTTCTCATCCGCCTCAACTCCGGGTTCTGGCTTACGGACCCCATGCTCTCCGACAGGGCGCTCCTGCCCCGAAGAAAGACCCGTCCCGCCGTGACGCTGGAGGAGCTGAAGGGCCTCGGCGTGCCCCGGCTCAACGTCGTCATATCCCACAATCACTATGATCACCTGGACGGACAGACCATCGAAGCCCTGCCGGATAATACGCGCTTCTTCGTTCCCCTGGGCATGAAGGAATTCCTCACGAAACTCGGAAAGAACGACGTCGTCGAGATGGACTGGTGGCAAAGCGTCGATGCAGGTGACGGAACAAAGGTCGTCTGCCTGCCGGCGCAGCACTGGTCGCGCCGAATCGGCCAGGCCGCCAACAGCACGCTCTGGGCAAGTTTCCTCATCATCTCTCCGAAAAACACCGTTTATTACGGCGGAGACAGCGGGTACTTCGTGGGATTCCGAGAAATAGGGAGGCGCTATCCCGGGATAGACTACGCCCTGATACCGATAAGCGCCTACCATACGCGCTGGTTCATGCACTACGCCCACATGGACAGCGATGAATCCATCGACGCATTCGACGATCTGGGGGCCCGCTATTTCGTGCCCACCCAGTGGGGCACCTTTCATCTCGGCGATGATCCGCCGGGATTTCCCGCCCTTGACCTGAAGAGAAGGATCGCCGCGAGGAACCTCGACCCCTCGCACTTCCTCATCATCGATATTGGCGAAATACTGCAGTTGTCGGGAAGTTCGGAATAATCTCCCGCCACGACATCGAACATCCCATCGATTGCAATCGCCTCTCTCCTGTACTATAATCGCCTTCGGGCGTATACCCGCGGAATATTTGCAGTAACAGGGAGGACTAAATGAAGACAAAGACAGTGGTCCTGTGCTTTCTGGCGGCCGCATTCCTCGTGGCCGGCTGCGGCAGGGAGGAATCCGCAACTTTCGCGACACCGGAAG
>JAAZOO010000310.1 GCA_012797715.1 Geobacteraceae bacterium
CGGGTCATGGTCGAGAACGCCGGAAACCAGCGAGAGTAGGCCCATGAGTACGAGGAGTGCCTCCATGGAGAGGAGGCGGCCGATAACGGATATTTCTTGTCGTTCCTTGTCTCGGTCCATTTCGGCTACCTCCCGTTACCGGCGCCGGACCCGCACTCCGGGAGCAGGCGCATCCTCCACGTTTCCAGGTCGCGGAGCGCCCGCTCCGCAAGGAGGCGGCGGCGCTCCGCCTTTTTGATCTTTCCGGAAAGGTCGGGAAACAGCCCGTAATTGACGTTCATGGGCTGGAAATGCCTTGGGTCGGCACCGGTGATGTGGCGCACCAGGGCACCATGGGCAGTGGTGTCGGGGGGCACGGGCAGGAGCGTGTCCTGCCCGTGCAGGTCCATGAGGGATGCATTGACGCCGGCAAGAAAACCGGTGGCCGCTGATTCCACGTATCCCTCCACCCCGGTAATCTGGCCCGCGAACAGGATGCGGGGAGCCGTCTTCATGCGCAGGGTCGGGGTAAGGACGGTCGGGGCGTTGATGAAGGTGTTGCGGTGCATGGAACCCAGACGCGCAAACTACGCGTTTTCCAGTCCGGGAATCATGCGGAACACCCGCTTCTGCTCCGGGTAGGTGAGCTTGGTCTGGAACCCGACCAGGTTGAACAGGGTACCCTCTCGGTTTTCCATGCGAAGCTGGACAACGGCGTACGGTTCCCTGCCGGTGCGCGGGTCCACCAGACCCACCGGCTTCATGGGACCGAAGCGGAGTGTGTCGTGACCCCGTGACGCCATCTCCTCCACCGGCATGCACCCTTCGAAGTGGATGAGCTTCTCGAAATCCCGTGCCGGAACCGTCTCCGCAGCCAGCAGCGCGGCCAGAAAGGCGTCGTATTCCTCGCGGGTCATGGGGCAGTTGAGGTAGTCGTCGCCGTCCCCCTTTCCGTAGCGGGACGCCCGGAACACCGTGCCGTGGTCGATGGAGGATGCCGTCACGATGGGCGCGATGGCGTCGTAGAAGTAGAGGTAGGGCCCGGTGAGCCCGGAGATTGCCCGGGCCAGCGGTTCGCTGGTCAGGGGTCCGGAGGCGATGACCACGATGCCCTGTTCCGGGATTTCGGCGATTTCCTTCCGCACCACCGTGATGCGCGGGTGGGATTCGATCCTTGCGGTGATGAAGCGGGAAAAGAGCTCGCGGTCCACGGCCAGCGCCCCGCCTGCCGGTACCCGGGTGGCGTCCGCTGCTTCCATGAACAGGGTTCCGGTACGGCGCATCTCCTCCTTGAGGAGGCCGACGGCGTTTTCCAGGGATGCGCCCCGCAGGGAATTGGAGCAGACCAGCTCCGCCAGGGAGGGGAGGGTATGGGCCGGCGAGAAGCGGCCGGGCTTCATTTCGTAGAGGGTTGCCGTCACACCCCGGCACGCGCACTGCCATGCCGCCTCGGCCCCTGCCAGGCCGCCGCCGATGATGGTGACGCCCGGCACGTTCACTCCTTCCCGCTCCCGTCTTCCGGCTTCTCCTTGTGCTCGCACTTGGGGCACTTGAGGAAGGCGCCTTCCCGTTTGTAGACCTTCTGCACCATGAGAGGAAAGTTGCACTGGGGGCAGGCCCTGGTGACCGGTGGGTCCCAGAGGGCGAACTTGCACTCGGGGTAGCGGTTGCAGGAATAGAAAAGCTTGCCGTAACGGGATTTCTTTTCCGTCAGTTCTCCCTTGCCGCACTCCGGGCAGATCACGCCGGTCCCTTTCGGTTTCACCAGGGGCTGGATGTTCTTGCATTCCGGGTACGCGGAGCAGGCAAGGTACTTGCCGTACCGTCCCTCCTTGACCAGCATGGGACTGCCGCACTTGTCGCATTTCTCCTCGGAAAGGACCGGCTCGGCCTTTTCCTCCGTGCCGTTTTTTTCCATGGCGCGGGTGTAGCGGCAGCCGTCCTGAAACCCGGAGCAGGCGATGAACATGCCCCGTTTCCCCAGCTTCTCCACCAGGGGTTTGCCGCATTCGGGGCAGGCTTCGCCGATTTCTTTCACCCGCTTCGGTTCCTTGAGCTTTTCCTGGAGCTGGGCGGAGAAGGGGCCCCAGAATTCCCGGAGAAGCTGCTTCCACTCCTTTTCGCCGCTGGAGACCTGGTCCAGTTCCTCTTCCAGGCCGGCGGTGAAGTGGTAGTCCACGTACGTGGGAAAGTCGAGGGTGAGCAGGTCGTTCACCACCATGCCGGTGTCCTGGGGGATGAAGCGCTTCTTTTCCAGCACGGCGTATTTTCTCTCGATCAGGGTGTTGAGGATGCTGGCGTAGGTGGAGGGGCGCCCGATGCCGTATTCTTCGAGGGTCTTGACCAGGGTCGCCTCGGTATAGCGGGGGGGC